>NZ_JBTUOC010000013.1:0-58244 GCF_058345725.1 Simiduia sp.
CATCGCGGTTTGATCGTAGGAATACTTCTTGAAGTTTGGCATAGCTGAATTCCCTTTAGCGATGCCGAATTCTATCAAAAAACGGCGTTTTTTGGGAGATTTTCTACAGCCTCAACGCCTCAAGCAGGGGCGCGCGTTAGCGCGTCCCGGCCGTAGGCCCTTGCTGCTTTGATTTGTTATGCATTGACTTTGTTAGAATCAGCCATGCCATAGCATATGAGCCTAAAACTAGCAGCGCGGTCTTAATGAAGATGCCAATTAATCTTATTAAAATTACCTTATCTTGAGTGACTGCCGGATCTACAGGTTGCGCACCAGTTTTAGCTGAATATGTTGAAAGATTTTTGATGCATTCGTTAACACCACTCTCTTCAAACGCCTTATTGAAGGAGGCGACGACAACATGCTGCGTTTTATCTACAAAAAACCCTTCAATTTTTGCTACAACAACCAACAGTAGCACTAGCGCAATAAAGGATACAAAGTAGTAGGCCGCTAATTTATGTATATTCATGCTCAAAACTTATGCATAACGCTTCAAGAAGAGGCGCGCGTTGTTTGCGCGTCCTTCTTGCTTGACTTGTTACGTTCTGGGCCTTGCAACAAGCTAAGGCCAAACATAAAGACCACTACTGCAGGGAACCCCAGTATTACACCGAAGAACTGCTGATAGTCCGATGACGATGGGCAGCAACCGTAGGGCTCAGCGACCCACAGGAAACTAAGGCAGCATAATGCCCAGCCCGAGCATACAACAACAAAAGACATTAATTTATGCATGCTTAGCAAGGTAGCTTCTTCGACTGGTGCGCCTTTATGAAAACCTAAATACCCAATACTAAGAAGCGCACACACGGCACTAACTATTCCTGTTATTCCGTTTATTAATTCCCAGTCCATTCAATTTTCTGACTCATGTGTGAACGTAACAGTTTTATTCTACAGCGGTCGCTTGCTTTCACATTTATCATTTGGTGAAACGCATTATTGTAAACCACTGAAAATACTATGATTTTTTAAAAGTGCGACCAGCCAGCATACTCTCACTCTCGTTTTTCTTCCATTTTATGCAGTATAACCATTCAAGAAACATTCTCTAAATCTGCTATATGTTATTGAAAAATATAGATTTTTGTCACGACTTCGCCTGCTAGAGCCAGCGCAGAGTCAAGCGGGCGCTGCTGAACTCAGACTTTTTAACAGGCAATTGTACGGATATCTGCTTGCCGTACACAATCTTGGAGTTAGAAACCATTAATTCTCACCTAGGATTTCGATCAAAGAATTTGGTCACTTTTCCCTCCT
The DNA here is from genome assembly GCF_058345725.1 of Simiduia sp. Lineage (NCBI taxonomy): Bacteria > Pseudomonadati > Pseudomonadota > Gammaproteobacteria > Cellvibrionales > Cellvibrionaceae > Simiduia > Simiduia sp. The sequence continues at coordinate 1,306 of NZ_JBTUOC010000013.1, forward strand.
AGATTCTGGACTAGATACTAGACTAGTGTTGGATTAGATATTTTTATCGCACTGAGGCTATTCCCCTTAAGGCGTGCGCGTCAACTCAGCGATTTAACGCACTCCGGCCCCTTTCTATTTCATGCATTATCTATTTCTTCATTCCACACATCTTCGTACCCAATCCTTTCCAAATAGCCACCAATAGGGTTGTATAATTTTTCTGTCCAATAATGTGAGTTACTTTCACACGGCAGCGTAATTTCGCATTGCGAGGAGCGACTCACCATAGTCCAAAAAAACTTACTCAAATGTACTGCCTCATGCTTGAAGAATATGTTGCCCGACGCCATTATTTGCCTCGCTATAGAACCTCCCAACTCGTCCGTAAATTACAGCGCAACCATACGCTCTTCCTTACATTTGTATTCAATCATAGGGCTCGCCCAGAATCACATATAACAAACATTTTTCCAGCTATCCACACACAAAAATGGCCACCCAAGGTGGCCATCTAACATGCACGTTATTTCAAAATTACCCTATCTCACAGGCACAGTTTAAACTGCCGGCAGGTGAAGCCGTAGCTCACCGCTTGGCCGGCCTTTTCGAAGTCTGCAGCTGTTTTGCGCGCTGCGCTGCGCTCAAACTTGGCGATGCGCTTGTCTAAGTCGGCCAGCAGTTTTTGTTTGATGTCGTCTTCCACAAAACCGTAGGCGATGGAGTTGCGGCTGAGCAGTTTCACTTCCTCCCATGAGAGGTTGTAGGACTTTACTGCCACAAAAAACTCATCGGTGTAGTTTGAATCCCACATGCCGCGGTCGTCGGTTGACAGGGCCACGGGAATGCCCAGACGCAGAAATTCCGGGAAGGGGTGTTGATCAAAATTCTGGTAGTAATCCAACAGTAGATTGGAGATAAGATTGATCTCTATCAGATAGGGCCCGTGGCGCATTTGGCGCAGTAGATCGCGATCGGTGATCAGGTTCAAGCCGTGGCCAATGCGATCGGCGCCGAGGGCCAGGGTATCGCGCACGTGGGTATTGGGTTCATCCACTTCGCCCGCGTGAATGGCCAAGCGCACGTTGGGATATTGTTTACGGGCGGTGCGGAAAGCTTCGTTAAAGCGCAGCGGGTGGCCAAAGGCATTGTCTTCGCGCCCCACCATATTCACGCCTACCATGATATCGCGGTTGCGGTACACCAAGCCGTGCGAGTCGATCACTTGTTGTTCGGCACTGGGCAAAAAGCGCAGCACATAATCTTGCAGGCGCACGGTCACGCCGGTGGCGCGCGCATCTTTTTGCTGCAGCCGCTGGCGGTATACATCCACCACCTGGTCGGGTGACAGGGGCTCGCCCTTGGCGTTTACAAAACCGCGGGTTTCCACCATCGTTTCCAGGTAGACCAAGCCTTCGGCCTGGTAGGCCTTCATATTGCGCACTAACACCTCAGCCAATAGATGGGGGTTGGCGAGCAGTGCACCCAAGCGCGACCAGTGGGTTTGAAAAAATTCATCGCGGCCCTCGTGGGGTTTATCCAGACGAATACTGTCGAACCAGGCAGCTTTTTCTTTGTCGTTTAATTCGCCCAGTGCTTTGTACTCGCCCTGCTCGCATTTGGGCAACGCATTAAACTGTGCGCGCGAAATATTTTGAAACAGGAGATGGTAAGGCTGAAAGCTAAAGCCGTTTTCGCCATAGTCGCGGCAGTTATCTATGCGCACTTTGGTGTAGTAGTGGTAACCGCGCTCGGCTTGCGCCAGCGCCAGCTCGTACCACCAGTCTGAAAAACCTGCACCGCTCAGGTGATGATGCAGATCGCCACCTTTGGGCATGGCGTAAAGCATTTCGTAGAGTGCTTTATCGTTGCCGCTGGCCTTAAGTTTTTCAAACCACTCGGCGGCATGGGTTACCGGTGCCATCAATATCGACAGCACTCCCAGCAACAGGATGCGCGACAGTACCGTCGCCTTTGGGCCTTGGACATTCAGAGCCATGGGTATCTTCCTCTCTCGCTGTTAATTGTTATTGTTTGAAGCCTATTTAATTCACGCACACTGTGATCTTGTACCATTCTTTTCAGGACGTACGCAGGGCGTTTGCGGGGCGCACGCGTGGCATCAAACTTAATGCCGCTTAACCGTTAACTTAAAAACGACACCGCTTGGCAGTGCTTTCTGGGCGAATGATTCCGTATTTTCTATCCACGAAATCTTGCGCGAAACCTGGGCACTGCTGCAATAAAAAATCCCAGCTGGCAGTAATGCCCGCTGGGATCTGAGTGTACCACTGTTGTGCGATGCGCTTGCAGTAGCTGGCCGGCAAGGGTCTAGCCGGCCTTACGTTTTATCGCACAGCATTAAGCCGTTAGCGACGGCCGCCGCGCTGAGCGCCGGTGCGCGGGTCGTGCCCGGGCGGCATGCGGCCACGGAAGTACAGCTCAACAATTACCGGGTCGTGATCCGAGGCGCGATAGGCGTGCGCGCCGTAGAGGCTGTCTAGGTAGTTGTCGGGCTTGTATTCGCCGTTGTAATCAAACAGTGGCAGCTCGTCGGCATTAATGTGCCAGTGATGCACGCGGCGCACGAAGGGCTGTATGGAGCGGCTGCCCAGGGCGTGGTCGAGATAGCCCAGTTGGCCGTCGTAGGTGTAGCTGTAGCCCTCGTCGCCAAAGCGGCGGTTGAGATCGGTAATGCCGGCGCTGCGGAAGGCCGCAATGGGATCTTCGTAGCGGTAGGCGTTCAGATCTCCCATCACCAACAGGTGTGGGCTAACGGTACCTGTGGGGCGACCCTTGAGCCACTCCAGCGCTACCTTGACCGCCGCCGTGCGCGTGCCATTACAGGTGCCCTGGCCGCGCGCCACATCGTCATCGCCTTCGCCGCAGGAGGAACTCTTGGCCTTCAAGTGCGCCATGGCCAGGGTGAATTCCTTGCCGGTGCGCAGATCGCGGAAGCTTTGCGCCAGCATAGGCCGATGCTTGCCGCGCCCGGTGTTCATCGGGTCTACATAGTCGGGCGTATCCAGCACCGCGTGCTCACCCACCACCAGCGCGCTGGCGGGCTTGTACATAATGCCAACGGTGGCGGCATCGGTGCCCAGGGTGCCGGTATGGATGGCGGCGTAGCCACCGCAGCTGTCGTTAACAGCGCTCACCAACGTATCCAAAGGCGTGGGCGCACTGCTGCCCAAGTTTGGATTTTCCAGCTCGATCAAACCGACAATGTCGGCGTCCATTTCACACAGCGCAGCCACCAATTTGGCCTGCTGGCGGGCCAGCTCGTCGGCGTTATCGGCACCGCGGCAGCCCATGTTGGCATCCGGGCCGCACACGTCTGGGCCCAAGTCCAAGGTGGTGAAATAGTTGAGCAGGTTAAAGCTGGCCACCGACAGCGAATCGCGCCACACCTGGGGCGCTTCGGTGCGCGGGTTATTTGCCAGCAGGGTGTAGCTGAACTGTTCGGGTACGGGCTGTACCGTCCAGTTGCTAAAGCTGTAGTGCAACGGCCCCGTCAGCCCGGCAATGGCATCGCCGGCGCGCAGGTAGTTGGCACCGGTTAAGCCGGGCATGGGGTGCGGCGCAATATCGGGGTTTTGCGCACTGCTGCCGTCATCCAGCATTAAGGTGCGCGCCGCCGTGGCGATTTGGTGGGCTTCAAATCCCTCGGCACTGGGCGGGTTTAAATGGGTAAACTGGTACAGGCGCTGATCGGCCAGCTGCAAAGTGCCGTAGCGGCCCAGGTTGTAGTGCGCCACCACTGTCAACGGTTTTTGCCAGTGCACCAGCATGCCTTCGCGGGCCTCGTAATAGGCGTCGATTTCGGCCTTGGCATCGGCCAGATTGGTGGCCGTCACCGGTACCGGCAGCGTCATAGTCACCGGCGTGGGCAGAGCTTGGCCCGTAGACAAGAGCGTTACATCGCTACTGCGGCTGATGTTGAGCTGGCTCATGCCGAAATATTCCTTTGGCGTACCGGTCACTTGCACCAGGTCGCCCACCGACACATCCACATCGCAGCGGTTGCCGCAGTAGACGTAAATGCCCTCAGAGGTGGCTGGGTTGGCATCGGCATCGGCATCTTCTTCCTGCACGAAGAATGCGCGCAGCTGGTCGTCGCGCTGGTAGTCGCCCACAACAATGCCTTCAATTTGCACGGGGGTGGTAATCGCTATGCTGTCACCGGCGCCCTGCACCTCGTGAATTTTTACCAGCGGCGCTGGCTCTTCGGAACCTGGGTTGGCGCAGCTGCCAAAGTGGCTTTCGGCCGGGCCAGACCAGCTGGTGCCGGTGCGACTGAGCGAAAAACCCGCCGGCGTGGAACCAGACTCGGCCACGCCAATATCGGTACTCATTACCCCGTCGGCCACACCGGTCACGCCCACAAAGCTGCCTTCGTAGCTGATGAACTCCACCAGCGCGCCACTGTCGTCTACCAAGGCAACGCCGTCTGGCGAACCGTTCTGAATGCCGGCGATTTCTGCCACGGCGTAGCCTTCGCCGTCGCAATCGCCACTGCTTTGCAAGGTACCGGCAAAGGTGTGGGTTTTATAGGGCTTACCGGAACTGGACGAGCCGTTGTACAGCACCAGGCTCCAGCCGGTGACATCGGTACCCAGGGGGCCGGCAATTTCGATGGCCTCGCCGGTATCGGCACCGCTGTTATCGTAGTGAATTTCACTGATGCTAACCTGTGCTAAAGCTTCTAGCCCGAAGCCCGCCAGGAGAGCGCCCACACTGAGTGCGCGCAGTGGATGAGAAATCTTCATGATTAGGATGAGCTCCTGCATTATTGTTCTGGATTCTGAGAGTCATGCACGGCAATCGATTGCCATAGCAGAACCTAACGGAAATGGCTTTAGGCGCCAACCATTATCTGTCCAGACAGTTATGTTTTGAATTTAAAAAGTGTGTGAAATGTGATTACATTCTATTTATTGTTTGGCGTTTACGACTTAAGTCTTAACTTAAAAACCTGAGTAGACACCCAACATTTATCAACTCTAACGGCGCCGCATGACGATTGTGTGGCAGGCAGACCCCATAGGCAGACTATGACTGAAGATTATCCACGCGACCTTATCGGCTACGGCGCCCAACCTCCTCTGGTGCAATGGCCCGGCAACGCGCGCCTAGCGCTGCAATTTGTGGTCAATTATGAAGAGGGGGCAGAGAATTGCGTCTTACACGGCGACGCTAACTCGGAGACGTTTTTGTCGGAAATTATTGGCGCCAAACCCTACCCCGCGCGCCACATGAGCATGGAATCTTTGTACGAATACGGCAGCCGCGCCGGCTTCTGGCGCCTGCACCGCCTATTTGAACAATTTCACATGCCCGTGACGGTCTTTGGTGTGGCCATGGCGCTGGCGCGCAACCCGGAAGCCGTGGCCGCCATGCAGGCGGCCAACTGGGAAATTGCCAGCCACGGCTACCGCTGGATAGACCACCAGTTTATGTCGGCCGAAGATGAGCGGCGCCACATTCGCCAGGCCATCGACATTCACACAGAGGTGACCGGCGCCCGCCCACTGGGCTGGTACACCGGTCGCGACAGCCCCAACACTCGCGCACTGGTGCGCGCCGAGGGCGGCTTTTTATACGATGCAGACTCCTACGCCGACGACCTGCCCTACTGGGCGCCGGCCACAGACACGCTGGCGCCCCATTTAATCGTGCCCTACACCCTCGATTGCAACGACATGCGCTTTGCCAGCCCCCAGGGTTTTAACTGCGGCGATCAATTTTACAGTTACCTGAAAGACAGCTTTGATGCGCTCTATGCCGAGGGCGAACACAGCCCCAAAATGTTAAGTGTGGGTTTGCACTGTCGCATTGTGGGCCGGCCCGGTCGCATTATGGCGCTGCAGCGATTCCTGGCATACGTTCAGCAATTTGACGACGTGTGGGTCTGCCGGCGAGCGGACATCGCCCGCCACTGGCACCAACATCACGCGCCGAGCGGTGACAGTTGCTAGCTGTCATCTGCAAGTCACATTAACCGGCAAGGCTTACGGGCACCCACGACAGCTGTTGGAATTATCATGCACACGCTAAAAAATCTGTTTGCACTTTTGTGTATCGCCACCTGTGCCAGTGCCCTGCACGCCGGGACGCCCAGCTCCGATGTTCAAGCCATCAACAAGGCGCCGCAGCGCCTGCTGCTCATTTCTATCGACGGCTACCGCCACGATTACACCGACCTGCACCAGCCGCCGTTTTTAACTAACTTTCGCCAACAGGGCGCCTCGCTGGTGTCTTTGCGGCCGGCCTTTCCCTCGCTGACCTTTCCCAATCACCTCACCTTGGTGACCGGCATGCGGCCCGCTCGGCACGGCATTGTATTTAACAGTTTTTACGCGCCCGATCTGGGCCTTGAATACACCAAGAGTCAACCTGCCTCGGTGTTGAATCCGGATTTTTATTTGGCGCCACCTCTGTGGGTATTGTTGGAGCGGGCGGGCATTAAAACTGCCACCTATTTTTGGCCGGGCTCGGAAGCTGCCATTGGCGGCCACACGCCCAGCACCTACCTGCGTTTTAACAAGGCCACACCGGTGCGTGCGCGCATTGATACGGTGCTCGAGTGGATAGCGCAAACCGGCCCCAAGGCGCCGCGCTTTATGACACTGTATTTTTCACAGGTGGATGATGCCGGTCACGACTTTGGCCCCACCCACCCAAAGACGCGCGCAGCCGTACATGCACTGGACGCCGAACTTGCCCGCCTTTGGCAACAAGCGCAAACCCTGGACCCAGAATTGAACCTGGTCATCGTGTCGGACCACGGCATGTATGCCCGCGTTGATGGGCAACAAGAACCGCTATTTACCAAAGCCACCGAGCACTTAAAAGCGCACTACCGATACCTGGGCTTTGGCCCCACGGCACAGCTGTATCGCGCACACAACCACAACAGAAACTTGCAAGCCGATGCCGAGCTGTTAAATCGCCACAGCCAACACCGCACCTGTTACACCCAGGCCAGCGCGCCCGCGGCGCTCGATTTAGGCGCGCAGGGGCGCATGGGCGATATTGTATGTGTTGCGCGGGCGCGCTGGAATATTGCACTGCCCGGCAAAGATCGCTTTCCCGCAGGCAATCACGGATGGCCGCCCTTTGAAGCAGAAGAACCGGCAGCAAAAGATTTGCACGCCATTTTTTACGCACGAGGCCCGGCGTTTAAAGCCGGTGTCGTACATTCAACCCAGGACAATGTGCATGTGATGCCACTGCTGGCCAAGATTGTGGGTATAGAAGTACCGGAAGATTTAGATGGCCAGCTAAGTGCTATGAGCGAATTGCTCGCCGCACCTTAGTGCTGGAACTCGCACGCAATACTTGCTGTACAGGTAAGTCACGCGCCCCAAGCGAGTCAGGGCGCAATCGCCCTGCTCACTGAGCAGCGGATAGCCAGCGCACCAGTTGCGCGCGCTCTTCCTCGGTCAAACCTGCAAAATTGCCCAGCGGCATATAGTTGGACTGAATGGCCGGCAGCGCCCGCGCCTTTAGCGCGCGCAGTTGCGCTGGCGTTTCGATAATTAAACCGCCGGGCGCCACAGCAAAACCCGCCTGGGTGGGCGCAACACCGTGGCAATTACCGCAGTGGGTTTGCACCAACGCGGCAATAGCTGGCGCACTATCTTCCGCGTGCTTCGCATCCTGTGTTGCATGGGCGGCCGTAGTGGCTGTTTCTGATTTTGGATCTTTGGTAGGTGTTTCTATGGGCGCCGTCGCGTTTGTTGGCGCGGTTGGCGTGGCGCGCAGCAGGTGCGCGTGCGCCATGGCGGCGGCCAACACGACCACGCCGAGCGCTGCGCTGACCAATATCCAAGGCTTGCTGTGGCCCTGGTGTTTTAAATTAAAAAAGTGACGCCCCCAGGCCAACAGCGCCGACAGTATCGCAACGCTCAGCCACGCCTGTGGGTGGCCGTATAAAAATGGCGAGTGATTGCCAATCATGCACAACAACACCGGTAACGTGAGATAGTTGTTGTGCGTTGACCGCAACTTGGCAAATGCCATGGCCGCTTCCGGCAGTGGCTCGCCGGCATCCACGGCGGCAATAAATTTGCGCTGTGCGGGCATAATGCCGAACAACACATTGCCCGCCATTACGCTGCCCATAAAGGCACCCAGGTGCACTAAGGCTGCACGCGCGGCGAACAACTCGAAAGCCAGATAGCTGGCGGCACCGAACAAAACCACCAACAGCGCGGCAAATAATACGCCTTTGTTGACCAGCGGGCTGCGCACCATGGCCTCGTAAATCAACACACCCGAGCCGATAAACAGCACACTGGCGACAATGGATTGGCTACCCGATAAGGGCCCACCCATTTTCATGAGCATTACATCGGCCTGCGCATAGTAAAACAGCACCATTAACGCCGAGCCGCTGATCCAGGTGCTATAGGCCTCCCACTTAAACCAGTGCAAGGTGCCGGGCATCACCTGCGGGCGGGTGTGGTATTTGCTGACCTCGTAAATGCCGCCACCGTGGATCGCCCACAAATCACCTTTAATGCCGCGCTCGGCTTTTTCAGCGGGCGGTTGGCGCAAACTTAAATCCAGCCAAATGAAATAAAACGAGGCGCCGATCCAGGCGATACCGGCCACCAAGTGAAACCAGCGCACAGCCAGATTTAGCCATTCCAACATCAGGGCTTCCATGAAATTCTCCGCTATTTTTTATTGTGGTGCAGGCAACGGCCCAGGGCGTAGGTGCGCGCGATGTTGCGCTCGTCGCCAAGGATCATGAGCGCAAACAGTTGTTCGGCCAAGTTGCTGGTTTGACTTTGGCGCCGCGCCTGCAGGGGCTCGGGGCTTAAATCCAGCACCACAAAGTCGGCCTCTTTGCCCACCGCAAAATTTCCGATGCAGTCGTCGAGCTGCAGACTGCGGGCATTGCCCAGCGTCAAGGCGTAAAACGCGCTGAACGGATGCAGCGACTGCCCTTGCAGTTGCAACACCCGGTAGGCATCGGCCAGTGTGCGCAGCTGTGAAAAGCTGGTGCCGCCGCCCACGTCGGTGGCGATGCTCATAGCCACCCCGGCTTGCGTCAGGCGCGCCATATCCAACAGACCACTGCCCAAAAATAAATTCGAACTGGGACAAAACGCGACGCTGGAACCCGTATCGGCCAGGCGCTGAATTTCGTCGTCACACAGGTGAATGCCGTGGCCAAATACACTGCGCGGCCCCAGCAGGCCGGCGCGATCGTAAACATCCAAATAGTGCTTGGCGTCGGGGTAGAGCGATTTAATCCACGCCAGCTCCGCCAGATTTTCCGACAGATGCGTCTGCATGAACAAACCTTCGTAGTCGCCATACAGGCGACCGGCGGCGGCCAATTGTTCGGGCGTGCTGGTGGGCGCAAAGCGCGGCGTCAATGCATAGTGCAAGCGCGCCCTGCCATGCCACTGCTCAATTAGCCGTCGGTCGTCGCGCTCGCCACTGGCGGCGGTATCCGACAGCGCCGCAGGCGCATTGCGATCCATCATGACGCGCCCGGCGATCATGCGCATGCCGCGCTGCTCGGCCGCGCGAAACAGTGCATCGGCCGAGTGCGCGTGCACCGTAGCGTAGGCCAATGCCGTGGTGGTACCCGCCGCCACCAGGCGATCCAAAAACAGTTCGGACATTTGGGCCGCGTAATCTGGATCGGCAAATTTCATTTCTGCCGGAAAGGTGTAGCGGTTTAACCAGTCGAGTAATTGTTCTCCATAGGAAGCCATAACATCCAGCTGCGGGCAGTGGATGTGGCTGTCGATAAAGCCGGGCATAATCAACTGGTCAGGCAAATGCTCGCAGCGATCGAGATTAAAGCCCTGGGCCCGTATGGCCTCCGCCGAAGCCACCGCGGCAATGCGGCCCTGCTCTACCAGCAGCACACCGTCGTCAAAATATTCCAGGCCCGCGCCCTCGGCAGTGGGCGTGTCGGTAAAATGTAAAATGCGTGCGCGCAGCGCCAGGTCACCGGAAGTCTTAGCGGTTGTGGTCATAGCGAACTCAGCTGCCTCGGTAGGTTGAGTAGCCGTGGGCATTTAACAGCAGCGGCACATGGTAGTGCTGATCGGTGGCCGCCACAGTAAAACTGATGCTGACCTCGGGATAAAAACTTGTGCGCCCCTGGGAGGCAAACCAGGCTGCCACCTCAAACACTAAGCAATAGTCGCCGGCGCTGAGCGTTACGGGTTGCTCCCATTGGGCGATGCGCCCATCGGCATCGGTGGCGCCCTTGGCTAGCAGTGCCTCGCCCTGCCATAGGCTGACGGAGAGGTTGGCCGCTGGGCGGCCGGCATCAAGATCCAATACATGGGTGGTTATGGGCGCTTTCATGGGGGCTTCACTTCCTGCGTTTTTAGTTTTGTTCACGGTCAATGATTTACGACAGGCTGCGCGTTAAACGCAACCGGGTAATGGCCGCCTGTTCGGCGGCGGCATTGCGAAGTTCTTGCTCGCGGCTGTTGTTCAAGCGGGTTTTCAAAATATCCAGCAGTGCCTGGGGTGCACGGCCAGCAGCGCACACCAGATAGATAAACCCAAACCGCTGTTCGTATTCAACGTTTAAACGCGCCAGCTCCGCGAGCGTGTCGGTATCGGCATGCGCAACCTGGCCCTGCTCGCGGGCGGTTTTACCCCCTTTGGCGATGGCCTGGGTATCGCCTATTTTGGCGTGGCCCTGGCAGGCTTCCAGCAGTTGGGCCTCGTCGCCCAGCCAGCATTCTTCAGCGGCCAGCAGTAACTCGGTGCGATCGCGAAACGGCCGGCGCGCCACCATGGCCTCGGCCCAGGCCCGACAGTGGCAGATGCCGTGCAGCCAGGCATAGGCCTGTGCCGCCGGCAGCTGATTAAATTCGGCCACAGTTAGACTGGCTTCCTGGCTCATCGGGATTGCGCCGCCGGATCGGATTGCGCCGCTGGGTCGGATTGTGCCGCTGGGTCGGATTGCTCCACCTGCGGCTGTTGCTCGCGCAGCATTTTTTTAATGGTTTTCCAGCTCTCTGTGGGCGCCTTCGGGCGCGCGACGCCTTGGTAGTAAAGTGATTGTAATTGCGCGGCAATGGACACCGCCACCTCCATGGGGCGCTTGCCCTGCACCTCGGCAAGGCCCACCGGACACACCAGGCGACTCAGGGTGTGTGTATCTATGCCATCGTGCTGCAACCGGCGCCGAAAACGCGCAGCCTTGGTTTGCGAACCAATTAACCCCAAAAAACGCCAGCGCGGTTCGCGCAGCAAGGATAGACACAATTGGTAATCTAATTGATGGTCGTGGGTGAGAATCAATACCCAGCCGTTTTCCGGCAAATTCGCAACCTCCGCCACCGGCGCCTCGCACACATCAAAGCGACAGTTGGCGGGCAGCGGGCCCGTTAGCATGTCCGGGCGCGAGTCGATCACGCGCACCTGCATGGGCAATTCACCCACGATAGCGAGCAGGGCTTTGGCGACGTGGCCAGCGCCAAAAATCGTCAACTGCCAATCGCAGGCGGGAAAGCATTCGAGCATGACAGTCACTGCGCCGCCGCAACATTGGTTGGTTTGCGCGGCAAGGTGAAAAGGCTGCAACACCTGGCTGGCCACATTGCGCGCCAACATCTCGCGCGCCGCCTGCTGCACCAAAAACTCCAGCTGACCGCCGCCCAAGGTATCGTAACTTTGCTCGGTGTCGATCACCATTTTGCTGCCGCCGTCGCGCGGCGTAGAGCCCTGGGCTTGTACTACCGTTGCGATCACATAGGCGCGGCCAGCTTGCTGGCAGTGGTTAATGGCCTGCGCCCAGTTCAGTTTGTTCATTGAGCGCCACCTGTTTGCTTAAAGGCGCGCGCCTGTTGCACGGCCCAATAGACCTGCTCGGGCGTGGCCGGTGCATTCAAGCGCGGGCTCATTTTGTAGTCGGCCACCGACGCACAGGCGTCGCGCAGGGCTGCCCACACAGAGATGGCGAGCATTAACGGCGGCTCACCCACGGCTTTCGAGCGGTGTACAGTGGCCTCGCGATTGGCCTGATCAAACAGCTGCACATTGAATTGCGTGGGTACGTCGTGGGCGGTGGGAATTTTGTAGTTGGCGGGGCTATTGGATATCACCCGGCCCTGGTCGTCCCACAATAATTCTTCAGTTGTTAGCCAACCCATGCCCTGCACAAAGCCGCCCTCAATTTGACCGATATCGATGGCCGGGTTCAGCGAGCTGCCCACGTCGTGCAGAATGTCCACTTGCAGCACCCGGTATTCACCGGTTTCTGTATCGATCATTACCTCGCTAACGGCGGCGCCGTTGGCAAAATATAAAAACGGCCGGCCCTTGGCCGTGGCGCGGTCGTAGTGAATTTTTGGCGTGCGATAAAAGCCGGTGGCCGACAGGGGCACGCGATTGAGGTAGGCCAGCTGAATAAACTCGGCAAAGGCCATACTCTGCTCGCCCAACTTAACTTGGCCTTCTAAGAACTGAATATCGGTGGAGGCAAGTCTGAAATGTTCCACGGCGAAGGCGCGCAAATCTGCCTTCACTTTTTCGCAGGCGTTGAGCGCGGCCATACCGTTCAGGTCGGTGCCAGAGGAGGCCGCCGTGGGCGAGGTGTTGGGTACCTTGTCGGTGCGGGTAGACACCACCGCCACCTGCGACAAGGGCTGACCAAAGGCATGGGCGACAATTTGCTGAATTTTAGTGTATAAGCCCTGGCCCATTTCCGTGCCACCGTGGCTGATTTGCATGCTGCCATCTGTGTATATATGCAGCAGTGCGCCGGCTTGGTTTAAATGCTTGGCGGTAAAAGAAATACCAAATTTTACCGGTGTAAGCGCCAGGCCCCGCTTGGTGATTTGGTGCTCGGCATTGTAGGCGCTGATTTGTGCGCGCCGCTCGCGGTAGCGCGCACTTTTCTCCAGGGTGTCGATTATGGCCGGCAACTGGTGCTGCTCGATGGTTTGGCCGTAAGGCGTTTCGTCGCGCCCGGGTTGGTACAGATTTTCTTTGCGCACATCGAGCGGGTCTAGGCCCAGGTGACGCGCCACATCATCCATCATGCTTTCGACCGCAAGCACACCTTTGGGGCCACCAAAACCCCGAAATGCCGTGTTGGAAACCGTGTGGGTTTTGCAGCGCAAGCCCAAAATGCTGGCGTTATTTAAGAAGTAGGCGTTGTCGGCGTGAAACATGGCGCGATCCACAATGCCGTCGGACAGATCGGCGGAGTAACCGCACTTGCCCGCCAATATCATATCCACACCCTGCAGGCGGCCCCGGTTATCAAAACCCACGTTATAGCGATTGTAGAAATCGTGCCGTTTACCGGTTTGCACCATGTCGTCGCGGCGCGCCATGCGGTAGCGCACGGGCCGGCCGGTGCGCTGGGCAAACAAGGCAGCCAAGCACGCCAGCGGCGCCGCCTGGGTTTCTTTGCCACCAAAACCGCCGCCCATTCGCCGCACCTCGGCCACCACCTTGTGAAAGGGCAAGTCGAGCACTTCGGCCACCAACTTTTGCACTTCGGTGGGGTGCTGCGACGAACTCAAAATGTGCAGCGCGCCATCTTCCAGCGGTGTCGCCTGGCTGATTTGCCCTTCCAAATAAAAATGTTCCTGCCCGCGCACGTAAATTTCACCCGCGAGCTGATGGGCCGCGCCCTCTATCGCAGCCTGGGGGTCGCCCATTAACAATCGGTGTTGCGGCAGCACAAAACTGTCTTGCTCGAGCGCGTCTTTAATTTCCAGCACGGCGGGCAAAACATCGTAGGTAATTTTGGCGCACTTTACCGCCCGCTGTGCCGCGCTAAAACTGGTGGCGGCTACAGCAAAAATAGGTTGGCCCACATGCTGCACTTCGTCGCCGGCCAATAGCGGATCGCCGGAATACACGGGCGCCACATCCACCTTGCCGGGAATATCGGCTTGCACCACCACATCCACTACGCCGGGGCTGTTGCGAACCGCCGACAAATCCACCGACACAATGCGCGCGTGCGCGTGCGCCGACTGGCCCGTGGCCACATAGAGAAGATTTTGCGCCACAGGCGCGTCATCCACATACTGGGCTTGGCCGGTCACGTGTAAATGCGCCGACTCGTGCGGGGTTTGCTTGCCAAGCGACGCCGAACCTTCGTGCGGCCTGCCGGGGCTGGGCTGGCGATCAGCGGGCTTACTTTCAACCAATTTACGCATAGAGCCCGGCCTCCACCTCTGTGCCCAAAACAAATTCTCGACAGGCCTTGCGCAACAAGCTGTGCGCCATGGCTAGGCGGTAATCGCTGGATGCGCGCACGTCGGTCATGGGGGTAAAGTCCTGCGCGAGGTAATCGGCGGCCTGCTCAATAATCGAAGCCCAGGCAGCGGGTTGCTGCCACGCTTGCTGATTAATAAAGGCCTCGGTTTTACGCGCGCGCTTGGGTACCGCCGCCATACCGCCAAAGGCGATGCGCAGCTGGCCATTGGGGTTGATTAAAAAGGCCCCACACACCGCCGAAATATCGTCTTCAAAACGCTTGCTAACCTTGTACAATTTTGCCGGGCACTTCAGCCGCGCGCGACTCAGGCGCACATCGGCCAGGTATTCGCCCGCGGCCAAGGTCGTCTTTTTATAGTCCACGTAAAAATCTTCTAACCGCTCGTAGCGAAAACCCCCTTCGGGTTTGCCGATGATCAGCTCGGCTTCCTGCACCAGTAGCCAAGGGGGCGTATCGGCGATGGGCGAGGCGTTACATATATTGCCCCCCAAGGTGCCGCGATTGCGAATCTGGCGCGAGCCCAGGCGCTGCAAAAAGGCCACGTACTCCGGCGCCAACTCGCCCAGGGCCGCTTCCTGCGCGGTATAGGTGGCAGCGGCACCAATACACAAAGTATCCCCGGCGCTGTCGATTCGGGTCAGGCTGGCGACGCGGTTCACATCTATCAATACCGGCAGCGATTGGTAGTTTTGCGTGACCTCCAACATCAAGTCGGTGCCACCGGCGATCAGCTGAGCCTCTGGGTATTGCTCGAGCAGTGCGCGCAATTCGGTTTCCGAACTGGGTTGGAAATAGCCACCCAGCGGCTCAGCCAGGGCAGGTGTTGCGGCCGACACTTTGTCGGCCACTATCGGCAGCGGGTTGGCCCTGGGCAGTACTTGCAGGCCGGCCTCGACAATGGGCTTGTAGCCCGTGCAGCGGCACAAATTGCCCGAGATGGCATCCAGTACCTGGGCGCGGTGATCGCCGGTGACCGGTTGCTGGTTGACACAGGCCAGCGACAAAGCAAAGCCCGGCGTACAAAATCCGCACTGGGAGCCGTGGGTATCGATCAATGCCTGCTGCACCGGGTGCAACTGGTCGCCCTGCGCCAAGCCCTCCACGGTCAGTAGCTGCCGCCCCTGCACCGCCGCCAACGGCAACAGGCAGCTGTTCACCGCCTGAAAGCCGCCCTCTGGCTGCGACACCAGCAGTGTACAGGCGCCGCAATCGCCGGAGGCACAGCCCTCTTTGGTGCCCAGACTGGCCCGGGACTCGCGCAGGTACTGCAGCACTGTGGTATCAGCCGCCGCGCCTTTGACGTCGGTTTGTTCACCATTCAACCAAAACCGCACCGCTTATCCTCCGTGCCGGGTTATCGTTATCCGGCCATTTAACCAAAAATCTGTCCAAGTGGCCAGCTTTTCAGATGGCGTCTGCTCACCCGCTGTTATTCTCTACGCTAGCACACTCTACCTAGCCCGCCGGCCCGAGAATCTCACCTGCCATGGATGGATATGGTATAAAGTGATTCCGGCATAGGCCCCCTGTTTCTAATCCCATTGAATGAGCGCATGAACAAACCACACATCGACAACGGCCAGGATTTTGACCCTAAAGAAACCCCCACCGGCAAATACAAGGCGGGCAAAATCCGCGAGGACAATCTCGCCAATATTCTGAGCGCCGCCGAAGAGGAGTTTGTACAGCACGGCTTTAAGGGCGCCAGCATTCAAGCCATTGCCGATAGAGCCGGACTGCCCAAGGCCAACGTGCACTATTACTTTAAAAGTAAAAGCAATTTATACCTCACCATACTTAACAACATTATTGCGCTGTGGAACGACTTTTTTGACAACATCAAAGAGGATGATGACCCAGCACTGGTGCTGGACGAGTTTATTCGCAAGAAAGTCGCGCTGGCCTACTCGCACCCCCGAGCCTCCAAACTCTTTGCCATGGAAGTGATACAAGGGGCTCCCCACCTAAAAGACTATTTCCGCTCCGATATGCGGGTGTGGGTGCGCGCCAAGGCGCAGGTAATGGAAAGCTGGATTGCGCAGGGGCGCATGGCGAAGGTCGACCCAGTGCAGGTGATTTTTCTGATTTGGTCATCAACCCAGCACTATGCCGACTTCGACACCCAGGTGCTAACCATCATGAACCGGGCTGAATACGAACCCGACATGGTCGACAATATTGCCAACTTTCTCTGCCAGGTGATTCTCACCGGCTGCGGCCTCACCCCGCCTGCGCGTCAAAGCACCGGACAGCCAGCGGCAAAAGCCTAACGCGGTGCCCGCAGGCACCGCACTACACATCAATTACCCCAGATAGACTGCACGTACTCCGGGTGATCCACAAATGGATTGCGGTTGCCCTGGTAATTGTGGGCCGCCTCATTGCGATCAATTTCTTTTTGGCTCACTGGGTCGGCGTTGTGCCAATCAATCAGCACATTTAGCATCCAGGTTTCAAACACCTGCGCGGAGGTGCCGTTGAGCACCGCATCGCCGTAGCTGCTGTTGTTCTGCCAACCGGCGATCACATTTTCATAGCGCGTGGCCATGTAAAAATAAGCGCGCGCCACATCACCTTTAAACTCGTCGATGGGCTCAAAGACCGTTCCCGTGTAACCCTGGCTGAGTTGACCATCACCCAGCCTGCTGCCATTGAGCGAGGTGCTGGTGATACTGGCCACTTCGCCAAAGGGGTAGCTGCCGCGCATGGCGTTTACATAGCCGTCGGTGGCAAAAATGTGGTGTACGTCGGAGTTCATCGGCTCGATAGCGCCGCCAAACCAGGAGCGGGGAAAACTGTGTTCGCGGTTATAACAGTGCCCTTCGCCAGAGTAGTTGCCACACTGCTGACTAATAGCCGTGTAATTGTAGGGATCATTCGCGGTCGGTTTTTCCGAATAGATATCCAGAATGCTGCCATCGTTTTCGTAGTAGGTGTCCAGCTCGTGTGCGGCATAAAAACTCCACAGCGCGCTGTAACCCTGGGGGTTGTGGTCTTTAATTAAATTGTGCAGTGCGGTTTTTAGCGCGTAGCCGCTTAAGCCCTGAACCGAATCATAGTAGCCACCCGCGCCACCGCCGGTTCCACCGCCCGAGCCACCACCCGTTACCGGGCCATAATCGTCCACGTAAACGATTTCAGAGCCATCGAAACCCGGCTGGTCGTAAAACCGTAAGCCCACCTCTATGCTGCCGCTACTGGCGGCCGAGTAGCTGTAACTCAATTGTTGCCACTGATTCGTCAAGCCGTTGTCGGAATAATCCAGATAACCGTTGACGTAAAGCCGCGCCTTGACGTTGCCCTCTGTGTGCCTGATCCACACGGAAAAGTTGTAGGTTTCGCCGGCCACAACATTTACCGTCTGGCGAAAATCCGTGGACGCCTGGCTGCCCGTGTTGACGCTGATAGAAGCCGCCGCGCTGCCGCCGTGTACGATGCTGGTACTTTTTTGCACCACTATGCCGCTGTCTTGCGTGGTCCAGCCATCTGGGCTTGAGCCGGTCCAGGATTCGAAATCCCCATTGGCCACGGTGGCCCATACCGGCGCGGTAACCAAAAACGCAGCGAGTAAGAGAAGAGCAGAAAATAACTTGGATTTATTCATGGTCAAATGCCTGAGTTAAGTTAATACCGGGCGTCGGTATACCTCACTACATCCACAACGCCTGTGCGATTACAGATACAACATTTACTACCGGGTACCTATCGCTGCAATCCACTGTCTAGACCGCCAACAATGTATCGCAACACCGGCTAGTGCAGGTTTTGACCGAACACTAGCAAGTTTAAAAAACAGCAATATGACACAGCTGTTTTATTCTGAATCAACTTATTAAACCTAAAAAAAACCCCGACACAGGGCCGGGGTATTGAAGGGTCTACGAGACGATATTAAAACTCGTACCGAACGCCAACTTTCAGCGCCCAGGTGGATGCTTCTGCATCGTAGGTGTCCCAATTACTAACATCGGTACCGCCAAAAGCTTCGCGATATTCGTACTGGCCGTTGACTACGTCGTAGTCGACAACTGCGCGATCGTTAAAGCGCTTGTAGCGAATGCGGCCCAGATCATTCTTATAGACGCCCGTGTCGTTCAGGAAGTCCAGAACATTGTTCATGGTCAACTCAAGCACGCCGCGATGACCATCCATCAAGCCGGGAATTTCCTGGGTAAATTTCAGATCCATCTGTGTTTGCCAGGGCTGAGTGCCCACGTTCTTCGGTACATAACCGCCGGCGTATTTGCTGATACCCGCTTCGTCAAAGATCTCCATGATCTGATCGTAGCTCAACAAACTGCCTGTACCGTCGCCGAAGGACATGGCTGGATCATCCGCACCCGTGGGTACGTATGGCAGATAGTTGTTAATGCTGTAGAACTTAGATTGGTCACCCAAATCGCCGTCTCTGTAAGCACCCAGGGTATAGCTGAAGGGCTTGCCCGACATGCGCTGCATGTACAGGTTCAGCGTTGAACGGTAACCTTCAACAAACTCCGTGTTGTAGTTCAGGCTCAACACAAAACGATGTTCCACCTCGTAATTACCGCGACCCATCATCACTTCGTTGCGGTTAATTGCGGGTGCATAGCGGAAGTTGGAGTGCGCCGTAGAGCTGCCGCCGTAAGTACCTTCATCAATGTTTTGATGGGTGTAGGAGAAGTTGGCGGCCAAGCCGTTGTCCCACTGCTTGAACATCGAAGCAGAGAAAATCTGGCTTTCGCCTTTTTCGCTGGCGTTGGTCAGCATCAGGTCGTAGTTATCGCCGCGGGTAGGGGCATAAATCTTACGACCACCATCTACGGTTGTGCCAATTTCTTCGCGCGCAAGATCTACCCACTGCACCGCACCGTCTTGTTTGATGTAGGTGTAGCTCGCGTTCAAGTCCACGTCGTAGGGCAGCACATAGCTCACATCCAACCCGGCGCGCCAGTCGGACGGTAAATCGAAGCTTGGATCGATAACGTTGGTAGAACCGTTGCCGCGATCCGTTTCATCTAACAACAGATCTGCTGGGATTGCGAATGAAGACAAGCCAGTGTAGTCATTGTCGCCAGCGCTGACATAGGTGACGCCGTCATTGCTCCAGGAGTTTGCCAACCAGACGTTGGGCTGACCGCCAGAGAAGCGGCCCACGCCACCTTTCAAACGCAGGTCTTCCTGGATGTCCCAGGTAAAGCCAATACGGGGCAGAATGATAGAGGCACCGTCCAGGTTTTCCTGGTTGGAGAAACCGTAAGTGCCCTCGAAATTGGTGTTTTCCGCAGGCGCTTCGTCAGCGCTGATTTGTTCGTAACGCACACCGTAGGTTAACTCAAAGTCGTGACTCAATGCCCAGGTGTCTTGAATAAAGAGACTGGTGGTTACCATGCTCAGGTTAGCGCCGGCGTCGTCTTTGTTGTTGGTGTAGGCGTTGGCATAAGATACGTTTGCGTTACCGGCCTCCACGTCTGCCACGCTATCAAATTCAAAAGTACCGTTGGCGTTATACACATAGAGGTTAAACGCATCCATTTTGTCGTACTTGGCACCGAAGGACAGGGTGTGGTCGTCCATCAGCAACTCACCCACCCACTCCAGGCCCATGCGCTCATTGGTCAACTCATTGCCGTGACGATTTGGATCAGAGCCCAAGAAGACTTCTGTATTTTCGTGAAACACCACAATGCTTGGCAAACCATCGTTGAGAGACACCTGCTGAGTAACTACATCTTTGTAGTTAAAGCTCAACTCAGAGGAAAAATTGTCGCTCCAGTTTGAGTAAAGCTGTACCGCCCAGTTTTCCAAGGTTTCGGTTTTATTGTAGGCGCCACCGGCGCTGTAAAATTCGTCCGCACGCGAGCTGCTGAATTCCAGCGAGTTACCCTCTGTGTACTGGTAGGTTACCGAAGCGCGGTGATCGTCGTTGATATTCCAATCCAGTTTACCCAGGAACTTCTCGTCTTCTTCCTCGGGGCTGGCGCGCCAATCGCCCACATCTACGCTAAATTGTTCGTCGATGGCATCCGTAATCGCTTTATAGCCGGCATTGCTCAGGTTAACGCTATTGGCCAGACCGCCGTCGGAGGTACCCCATTCCTGCGCGGTGGGCGCAGTGTATTTTTCATAGCTGGTAAAGAAAAACAGCTTGTCCTCGAGGATTGGGCCGCTAAAGGTTGCGCCCCAGTTGGTTCTTTCATAATCCAGATCAATTTTTTCGCCCTTGGGGCCATCTGGTTGTGCGGTACCGCCCAATGTGTCGGAGCGGGTCTCGTAAAACGCCGAACCGTGAAACTCGTTGCTGCCCGACTTGGTCACCGCATTGATTTGGGCGCCAGAGAAGCCGCTGGCACGCACGTTATAAGGTGTGGTATCCAGCGAAATCGCTTCCAATGCCTGGGTTGAGATTGGCGAACGACGGGTGGGATAACCATTGTAGTTAAGACCGAAATCGTCATTCTGGCTGATGCCGTCAACAGTCAGGCTATTGAAGCGGGGGTTCATACCGGCCACAGACAATTCGTTGTCGGCACCTGGGTGAACAACGGCCATTGGGTTCAAGCGCACCAGATCTTTGATGTCGCGATCCATGGAGGCAGTCGTGGCGATGGCATCGGCACCAAAAACGCTGGACGTACCTGAATTGCGCTCGCGCAGCAGCTGCTCTGCCGTCACCACTACCTCCTCCAGATTACCGGCCTGCAGGGCGGCAGAGAAGCGGTAAGTCTCATCCAGGTTCAGGTAGATGTCTTTGTATTGGGCATCCTGGTAGACATTGGAATCCACCACAATCTTGTAGGGACCACCCACGCGCAACCCGCTAGCGGTGAAACGGCCAGATTCATTGGTCATAACCTCAGTTATGCCATTTGACGGCTCGTGCAGGATGATGACTTTGGTATTGGCCGCCGCACTGCCATCCGGCCCAGTAACCAGGCCGCGAATACCGGAAGAGGTATCCTGCGCCAGGGCATCGGTGCCACACAGTGCCAGAAGCACGCTTAACGCAAGCGGCTTGCGTGAAAATTTGGAGAAGCTCATGGTAGATCAACCTCTGAGTATGCTTGGGTTTGGTTTGTCAGGCCTGATACAACTGCCCATTTCGTATTTTTTATAATGACCAGGTATACAAGCGAGCGGCCCTTAAGCCCTCCTACCTGCGGGTTTCAGCGAATCTCTCCTTTCGCCTGCCCCCTCGCTCCGCAGATACATCTCACGAAGCCAATACCTGACCACATGGTCAATGTTATGTCAAGACGTGGATTGTGCCGCGCCAACATGACAGACGTATGACGGCGAGGTTTTATCAATAAAAACTGCGCCATTTTTGTGGTTATTTGTGACCGCGCAGTATTTTGACCAATTGGTTAAAACAATTTAATGCTTTTGGCGTAATTTTGCCCCAAAAGGGTGCCACTTCGCGCTGTTTAGCGCCCTATTCGGCGTTACTTTCGGATGCATCCGCGGGTATCGTGCGGTAGGTGCAACACTTGGCGGGCGATATTGCACCGAGGGAAACCCCACCATTAGGTTAAAAGTCGGCCTGCCCAATACCGGGCCACATAGCGGGCACGCGCAGGCATTGCGTGTACCTGTGTCACGTGCCACCACAGGCCCAACAAAGACCAAACCAATCAGACAGGAATTTAATGACAGGCAAGCGACAGGCGCGCACAATTCCGATAAAGCCGTACAAATCGGCTAAGATTTATTGCGTCAACTGCGCAACTGACGCAGACTTTGCGCTTATTTTTGGCAAGTGATTGCTTTTTGACCACACTGGTGTAAATTCGCCGCTTTTTTTCCGAGGGAGCCTCCATGGAGAAAACCTATATCAGCGCCCAACAATTGTTGGTCGACTCGTTACAGCTGGGCCTGCAGATATACGAAAGCGGCTACCGCCCTAACTACATAGTGGGCGTTTGGCGCGGTGGCGCCCCGGTGGGTATTGCCGTACAGGAAGTACTGGATGTACTGGATGTCAAAACAGACCACATTGCCATTCGCACCTCGTCGTACACGGGGATTGGCGAGCGCAGCCGCACGGTGGTTGTACACGGTTTGAACTATTTGGTGCAGAAAGTAAACGCCGAGGATTCCGTGTTGTTTGTGGACGACGTCTACGACTCGGGCCTGAGCATACAGCAGGCCATTAAGGATCTGAAGGGCATGTGCCGCCGCAATACGCCCGATATCAAAGTGGCCACACCCTACTTTAAGCCCGCCAATAACCAAACGGGCCAAGACCCGGACTTCTATATCCACAAAACCGATCAATGGCTGGTGTTCCCACACGAACTGCACGGCTTAACTCTGGAAGAAATTCGCGATCACAAGCCCGAGCTGGGCCAGGTAAAAGAGCAGCTACTGCAATTGATGCAGGCCCGCGCCGAATCCTAAGCGATACCTGCCCCGCTAGGATGAGCGGGGCACAATCCCGTAAAACAGAATCCGCTTGGTATTTTCAACGGCGGCCTGATAGAAGGCTTTGTCTTTGATCGTCTTGCCCGTGACCGCATCAATTTGCGCCGAAAAATCGGCATAGGTTTGCGTCACGGCCCAAATCATGAAAATAAATTGTTCCGGGTGGATGGGCGCCAATAATCCCTTCGCCTGCCAGGCCTGCAGCACCGAGGATTTGCGCTCCACGATATCGCGCAAACCGGTTTGTAGCATGGGCCTTACAGCCTCGGCGCCACTGATAATTTCATTGGCCCACACCTTGGAGGCCAACGGGTGGGTGCGCGAGAACTTCAGCTTGGTTTCTATGTAGCTGGTCAGCTCTGCCACCGGGTCCATGTCTTCTTGCAGTTCTTCCAGCGGCGCTAGCCAACGGCTCATGATGGACTCCAACACTGCCAGATAGAGCGCACGCTTGGTGCGGTAGTAGTACAGCAGATTGGCCTTAGACATATCCGCCGCGCTGGCAATCTGATCGATAGTGGCGCCGCGATAGCCGTACTGTGCAAACACCCCAATGGCGGCTTGCATGACCTTGCCGCGATTCTGCAATTGAATACGGGTGGGTCTTGCCGGCTCTTGCGCATCGGGCGCCAGCGCCGATGAAGCCTCGTGTAAGTCCTCGGCGCTCGAGTCACCGGCCTTTGACTTGCTCATGAAACCTCCGAACTTAATTCGGCGGCCACTGTAGCGCAGGAGCGGTGTAGAACACTAGCCGGTAGACGATCAAATGGCCGCCTCGCCCGGCGGGTCGCACCCGGCCCCATTCCAGGCCGTTAAGTCGACTTTTCACTTGACACCTCGCTGGCAGCTCCATAACTTAACCAACCAGACAACTTTTTAGGGCAATGATGGCAAAGCCCTAGGCCCCGCTCCATCACTGGAGCGGCAAAAATTGCTGCGCTCAGCTACACCTTTACGCACAGCTTAAATTAAGGCGCCAATCGCTGAATTTTCAGCTTCACCTGTTCTCTCACAATAACGACAACGAGGTTGCCACATGTATATCAAGCCACTCACCGCCGGTATCGCACTGGCCCTGCTATCCAGCGCCAGCTGGGCACAAGCGCCCGAGGGCGAGTCATTCTTTGAAGAGGTCGTGGTCACCGCGCAAAAGCGCGAGCAAAGCATTTACGAGGTGCCAGTTGCCATCAGCGCCTTCTCTGCCGACACCATGGAAAAGCAGGGCATTAGCGACCTGACCGACATCGGCAAATTTGTTCCCAACCTGAACATTACCGGCTTTTCCGCCGGTCACACTTCGTCGAATAACGCGTTCATTCGCGGCATCGGTCTGCAGGATCACCTGATCACCACAGACCCCGGCGTGGGCGTGTACGTGGACGGGGTCTACCTGGGTCGCCAGGTCGGCCAGAACTGGAGTCTGTCTAACATCGAGCGCGTCGAGGTGCTGCGCGGACCGCAGGGCACGCTTTACGGCCGCAACTCCATAGGCGGCGCCATTAACATCATTACGCGCGGCCCCGGCGAAGAACCAGAACTGCACCTGGGCACACAAATCGGTACGCGCGGGCGACTCAATGCCGACATCTACGCCAGCGCGCCGCTGACGGATACCTTGGCGCTGTCTGGCAGCCTGGCCTACCAA
Source organism: Simiduia sp. (assembly GCF_058345725.1). Classification (NCBI taxonomy): domain Bacteria; kingdom Pseudomonadati; phylum Pseudomonadota; class Gammaproteobacteria; order Cellvibrionales; family Cellvibrionaceae; genus Simiduia; species Simiduia sp. The sequence continues at coordinate 25,563 of NZ_JBTUOC010000013.1, forward strand.
AGCCGCGATGGCATCGGTGAATTTACCAATCTGCCCGAGGCCGATATGGACGTGGGTGAGCTGCAAGATTTTTCCGGCCGCGTCGCTGTCCGCTGGACGCCCACCGATCGACTGTCCGTATTATTTGCCGCCGATGGCAACGACGGCAAAAATGGCCTGCGTCCCTACACCACCTTAATCGACGAACTGCCAAATGGCGCCGTGTACCAAGCCGGTTACCGCAACAGCGACCGCGCTGCCGACCCCTACGACAACGCCACCGGCCAGCTCAACCAAACCGAGGTGACCAACAAAGCCGCTGGCTATTCCATCACCATGGATTACGAGTTCTCCGACAGTCTACACGGCAAGGTGCTCTACAGTGATCGCCACTCCGAGTACACCTCTGGCCTGGACGACGACAGCATTGAAGCCGACTTTCTGTCGTTTCCCGAAGCGGGCGAAGCGGACCAGCGGTCGGTGGAATTTCAGTTAGATGGCGAAATGGGGAGCTGGGATTTTGTCACCGGCCTCTACTACTTTGAGGAAGACGGCCACAACTTTCAGGACGACACCGTCTTCAACGGCGGCGCGCCCAGCGATTTCTTTTTGGAGCAGAGCCTGAAGAGCAAGGCTATTTACGGCAACCTGGGCTATCACGTCAACGACGAGCTGCGCGTTTCAGGCGGCTTGCGCTACACCCAGGACAAGAAAACCGCACACACCATTTTATTTGAAACCATCGAGGAGACCAATTCGCGCGATTGGAACGAAACCAGTTGGGAGTTGGCCGCCAACTACGACATCAGCGACAACTTAAACGGCTACGCCACCATTCAAAGCGGCTACACCTCGGGCCAATACCCGGCCCGGCCCTACTGCCTGATTGGCAGTTTCAACTTTGGCACCGGCGAACTCAGCCGCCCCAACTGTTTTGAAGCCAACGATAACGTGACGGCGCTGAATTACGAAGTGGGTATTAAAGGCACGCCGCTCAACAATCTGAAAATGAGCCTGTCGCTGTTTCACACCATCTATTCCGATTTGCCGTATCAGGTCAGCACCACCAGCGGCGGCGGTTTTGAAACCCGCAACCTGCTGGTCGACCAAACATCGCAGGGCGTGGAATGGGAAAGCAGCCTGGCCATTACCGATGCCTTTGTGTTGCACACAACCCTGGGTTACATAGACGCCGATGTGGACGATCCCAGTGCCGCGGCGCCGCTGACACCCGAACTCACCGTGTCGATCAGTCCCGAGTACACTATCGCCATGGATAGCGGCGAACTGAGCCTGCGCGCCGACTGGTCTTACCGCAGCGAAATGTACGGCGAGCCCAGTAGAGACCCGGGCCGGTTTACGCAGCTCGACAGTCGAGCGCTATTAAACCTGGACATCACCTACCGCAACGACGTCGACAACTGGTCCGCCAGTTTATACGGCCGCAACGTCACCGACGAACGCTACGACAACGCCCGCCTGAACACCGGCGACTATGTGCTGGTGATGCTCAGCAACGACGCCAGCGAGTTTGGTGTCAGGCTCAGTAAAGATTTTTAACTGATCGCCATGCACTGCTAGACCTTTCATTGCTCGACCTTCTTTGCCCCGCGCACCGGGGCTTTTTTATGCCTGGCCATTGGCAAGTGCAAAGCCGCCGGTGCGCACCCACTGCGCCAATGCAAGCGACACGCGCGTTTCCAATGGCTCCAGGTCTTTGCCACCAAGCACTTCAAAAACATGACCTCGGGCGCCCAAGAAACTCCAGGCCCTCTACCTATCGAGAGGGTTGCGCTTGGCAAAATAACGGCGCCCGATTCGACGCCAGAAAAGCGAGACCCGGCACACAAATGCTAGTCATTTTCCATAAAAAAAGGCCCGGTTAACCGAGCCCTTTTTAGTTGCTTTCAGCCTTAGAAATCCATGCGGAAATCTACGCCAAAGGTACGCGGCTCATTCACAAAACCGGTGTTGTTGTTAAAGTCGATAAAGCCCTTAACATTTTCTTCGTCGGTTATGTTGCGTCCGTAGAGGGCCACTTCATAACCGCTGTTGTCATTGATATAGCCTAAGCGCAAGCCACCTTCAAATTGGCCATCAGTTTGAAATTCTGCGGACTCGTAAAGCGCCATATTGGTATCGCCTTGATAGGCCCAATCAGTAAAGGCATAAACTTCACCCGTGCTCACCGGAATGCCGTAACGCAGGGTTAAGTTGGCGGTCAGCTCTGGCGCCGCCTGAAAGGGGTTGCCGTCCAAGAGTGCATTGCCACTAGTATCCAATGGATCGAGAACCGTACACTGACCAGAACCACAAGGCGCTGTAGTCAAGTCGCTATCTTGCAATTCTGTCTTGGCGTAGCCCAATCCAGCGGTGGCAAAAAAGTTATCAGTGACAGCGAACTCCACATCAAATTCAAAGCCGTAGCCCACACCCTTATCGGCGTTCAGAAGGCTATTGCCGTTATTGGCGCCACCGATAGCCGAAAGCTGAATATCCTCGACGGTGTAGTAGAAGCCGCCAAAGTTCAGCCGCATGCGGCGATCCAGTAAATCGGCCTTGTAGCCAAATTCGTAGGACGTGATGGTTTCGGCATCGGCCACAGAGGGGTTGCCCTCAAAGGCCACATCGCGCGCCTGAATGGACTGGGCGCGGAAACCGTTGGCAATGCGGCCGTAGAGGCTGCTGTGATCTGACAATTGGTAGTTGGTAGACAATTCCCAACCCAACTGGTCATCGTCCACCTCTATAGGCTCATAGGTTTGAATCGACGCCGCATTAATCACCAGGGCAAAGCCGTCCACATTCTGCTCGCCCACCGTCAGCGATTTTTCATCGTAGGTGTAGCGCAAGCCGAGCGATACATCCCAATCCTCGCTCATGTCGTAGGTGCCCTGGCCAAACAGTGCCCAGGTGGTGTTGTCGTGGGTGACGGTGGTGCGGCCGAAAAAGCCATCAACGGTGGTCACATCCAAGGACGAGTCGTAATAAAAGCCACCGGCCTGCCAGTTAAAGTTGCCGTCGTAGTCGCTGGCAATGCGCAGCTCCTGGGTAAACTGGTACACGCCGGCGCGGTCTTCAGTAACAGCCTGAAAGGGAATAAAACCTGGGCCGGTGGGATTGCCGCCATCGATATCGCCCTTACTAAAGCTGTCGGCGCGCTGGTAGGCGGTAATCATGGTTAGCGCGGTTTCGCCAAAGTCCCACTCCAGTTTCAAACTGGTGCCCGAACCGTCTACACCTTGCGGATTGTTATCGCCATCGTCGTAGAACACTTTATCGCGATCAAAGTTTTCGTTGAGCCCCGATTGACCGGTGGTAAATACGTTTGCGCGGAAGATAGAAGAGGTACCGCTTAGATCGCGATCCTGGTGGCTTAACAGGGCGCTGAAATCGTCTGTGGGCGTCCACAACAACTGCGCGCGAATGGCGTTTTCAGTAAAGCCGCCCATGGCGTCTTTTTCGTTGGTGTAGCCGTTATCGATGTAGTCTGCACGCTGCTGCGACAAGACCGACACCCGCGCAGCCAACTTGTCTTCCACCAGCGCACCGCCGTAGGCAGCTTCCAGATTGCGCGTGCCCAAGGTGCCCGCGGTCAAATTGACAAAACCTTCGTTTTCAAAGGTGGGGCGTCGGGTGTCAAACTTCACCACGCCGGCTGTGGTATTGCGGCCAAACAGGGTGCCCTGCGGACCGCGCACCACTTCCACCTGGCGCACGTCAAACAGCGGGAAGCTTTTAAGCACCACGTTTTCCATGACCACGTCGTCCATTACTACCGACACGGGTTGTGAGGCCGCCAGATCGAAGTCCACGTTGCCCAGACCGCGAATGTAAAAGCGCGGCGAGGCGCGACCGTTGGAAGACTCGGCGTACAGGCCAGGCACGCGCGCGGCCAGGGCCATAATATCGGAGCCGTCACTGAAAATGGCGTCCATGCGATCACCCGACAGGGTGGCCACTGAGATAGGAACTTCCTGCAGGCCCTGAGGGCGCTTTTGCGCGGTGATAATCACTTCCTCTAACACCAAGTCTTGGGCATACACAGGGGCCGTGCCCAAACCGGCAGCGATTGCGGCGCCCAGTGTCGCCAATTTATATCCCCGTGCGCTACGTCGATGGCTGCTCATATTCTCGTCCTCGTTATTGTTGGTCTTCATCATGCTGAACTCACCTGCAGGCATTTAGTTAAACGGTTAACTTTCTACCATCTGGCCCGCGCCCAAACAAGCAAACAGGCCCGAAGGCCTGTGAATTAAGTTGAATTTAAGCTTACTTTTCCCGGTCTTGCCTCATTAGTAACCACCGCCGGTTTGAATGGCATCACCGTAGGGCACCCAAATATTCTTCACCTGACAGGCCTCCTGCAAGAAGCGCTGGCCTTGGGTGTCGGGCGCAAACCAGTCGTATTCGGCGCCGCCTTGGGCCCAAGTGCGCTTGAGATTCGCCACAGAAGCCAGCTCCACCAGCGCGTTGCCGGCAGCGGTGCCGAAGTACCAAAGTGCATCCACCTGCAGGTGCTCGGCCAACACTTTAGCAAGGGTATCGCGCTCGCCAGTGACAATATTCACCACGCCACCCGGCACGTCGGAGGTCTCTAGCAGCTGGTAGAAGTCGGTGGCGATCAGTGGGTGTTTTTCCGACGGCAGCAGCACCACGCGGTTGCCCATGGCGATAGCGGGCGCCAACAGCGATACCATCGACAACAAGGGCGAGTTGTCGGGACACACCACACCCATCACGCCAAAGGGCTCGTTCATGGCCAGGGTAATGCCCTTCATGGGCGGCTGGTGCACGCGGCCCTCGTATTTGTCGGCCCAGGCGGCGTAGTAAAACAAGCGTTCAACCGTGGCATCCACTTCGCGCGCACAGCGATCGGCCGCGTGGCCGGTGCTCAGTTGCAAGCGACGGGCGAACTCCTCTGCGCGGTAACTCAAATTTTCCGCCAAAAAGTACAGGATTTGCGCGCGGTTGTGGCCACTGGCGCCACTCCAGCCGCCTGCGGCATTCGCCGCTTCTACCGCGTTGCGAATATCTTTGCGGTTGCCATCGCCCACCAGGCCAAGCACCGAACCGTCGGCGCCCAGCACCGGCAGACTGCCACCGCCGTCGGGGCGCACTTGTTTGCCACCTATGTAAAACTTGGTGGTTTGATCCACCGGCGGTAAGATCGCGTTCTGCTTGGCCACAACCGCGTTGCCCGCAGGCTTTTCATTGGCCAGCGTAAACGACTGCGGCTTCAGGTATTCGTACAACCCCTCCAGACCGCCCTCGCGCCCCAGGCCAGATTCGCGATAGCCGCCAAAACCACAGGAGGCGTCGAACAGATTGGTGCTATTGACCCAGATCACGCCGGCTTTAATTTGCGGGGCCACATCCAGCGCACGGTTAATATTTTCTGACCAGACACTGGCGGCCAAACCGTAGCGGGTGTTGTTGGCCAGCGCCACGGCTTCTTGTTGGGTGCGGAAGGTCAGCACCGACAGTACCGGGCCAAAAATTTCCACGTTGGCGACGGTGTTGCTGCTGTCCACATTGGTGAGCAGCGTGGGCGGATAAAAGCAGCCATTGGCGGGCAGTTCGGTATCGGGTTGCCAGAGGGTGGCGCCCTCGGCCACACCCTGCTCTACCAGCTTGGCAATTTGATTGCGCTGGCTGTGATCCACAATAGCGCCCATGTCCACCGCTTTGTCTAAGGGATCGCCCACGCGCAGGGTTTGCATGCGCGCGCGCAGCTTTGCGATGACCTGTTCAGCCACGCCCTCTTGCACCAACAGGCGCGAACCGGCGCAGCACACCTGGCCCTGATTAAACCAGATGGCGTCTACCAAGCCTTCCACGGCGCTGTCGAGATCGGCATCGTCGAACACGATGAAAGGCGATTTACCGCCCAGCTCGAGCGTCAGTTTCTTACCGGTGCCGGCGGTTTCGCGGCGCAAAATGCGGCCCACTTCCGTAGAGCCGGTGAACGCCAGCTTGTTAATGTCCTGGTGTTTCACAATCAGCTCGCCCGTGCTGCCATCGCCGGTGATGATATTCACCACGCCCTTGGGCAGGCCGGCCTCGGCGCACAGCTCGGCAAACATCACCGCACTCAGGCTGGTAAACTCCGCGGGCTTTAACACCACGCAGTTGCCCGCCGCCAGCGCCGGCGCAATTTTCCAGGCCAGCATTAACAGCGGAAAATTCCAGGGAATAATCTGCCCGACCACACCCACAGGCTGGTGGTTTGGCAACTCTGTCGCCATCAACTGGGCCCAACCGGCGTGGTGGTAAAAGTGGCGAATTGCCAGCGGCACATCGATGTCGCGGGTTTCGCGAATTGGCTTGCCGTTGTCCATGGTTTCCAGCACCGCCAGCTTGCGCGAGTGCTTTTGCAACAAGCGCGCGATGGCGTACAGGTAGCGGGCGCGGCCGTGACCGCCCAGTGCCTGCCATTCGGGTTGCGCGGCGCGTGCGGCGGCGACGGCGGCATCCACATCTTTGCCATTAGCCTGCGCCACCTTGCCCAGCTTCTCGCCGGTGGCGGGGTTGATGCTGTCAAAGTATTTTCCGGCGGCGGGTTTCTGCCATTGGCCGTCGATGTACAAGCCAAAGCCCTTGCTGTGTTCGGCAAGCCAGCTGACAACTTTTTTATTATCTTCGGGCGCGGGTCCGTAGCTCATATCGTTAAAGATCTGTTCAATGTTCATGGGAAATTCCTAGGCGATTGGGTGGCGGTGGCTGGCGGAGTAGCAGCCGGTAACCTGGTGTTCCAGCTGGCGCTCGATATCGCCCAGCAGACTTGAGGCCCCAAAGCGATAGAGCGCGGCGTTCAACCATTGCACACCCAGTTCTTCTTTAATCATCACCAGATAATCCAGTGCATCTTTCGCTTTACTGATGCCGCCGGCGGGCTTAAAGCCCACTTTGAAACCGGTCAGTTCATAGTACTTGCGAATCATGCGCACCATGACCAAGCTCACCGGCAAGGTGGCGTTCACCGATTCCATACCGGTAGAGGTTTTAATGAAATCGGCACCGGCCATCATGCACACCATGGACGCCTTCGCCACGTTGGTGAGCGTAGCCAACTGGCCGGTGGAGATGATGGTTTTCATGCGCGCCTCGCCGCAGGCCTCGCGATAGGCGCACACTTCTTCGTAGAGTTTGTCCCACTGCTGATTGAGCACGTAGCGGCGCGAAATCACGATATCAATTTCCGCCGCACCGGCGGCCACCGAGGCGCGAATTTCCGCCAAGCGCGTTTCAATCGGCGCCATACACGCGGGAAAACCCGTGGACACGGCGGCCACGGGGATGCCGCTGCCGGCCAATGCCGCCACAGCTTCTTCGACCATTACGTGATAGACACACACGGCACCGGTGGTGATATTCAGCGATTGCGCACCCAGGGCCTCGATCAAATCGGCGCGCACTGGGTTGCGCGCTTTGGCACACAGGCGGCGTACGCGGCCCTCGGTGTCATCGCCCGACAGGGTGGTGAGATCAATGCAGCTGATGGCCTTTAACAGCCAGGCGGATTGCCAGGCTTTTTTCACCGAGCGCCGCGCTTTCATGGTGGCCACCCGGCGTTCGACGGCGCTTTGGTTGACGGCAATATCCGTTAGCCAGTGGGCATTAAACTCGGTACCGGGGTTGCGCTCGGCGATGGCGCGCGATGCAAACATCGGTGTCACCACCTTGGCGCCAGACGTGCGTTTTTTAACGCCGCCGGTTTTTTTCTTCACAGCTGTCATGATGCTCTCTCTCGTGCCCGCTGGCAGTGCGGGCTATCTGTTCTGATTGTCAGTCCAACACACCGATGTGCAGCGCCTTAGCCAATGCGCTGCAAAATCACCGAGCCTGTCTCAACCGGCGCGTCGCTCACGGTGATGGCCGCGCGGATGCGCGCGCAGGCAGCTTCGGCCGATTTGTCGTCGCGCGCATGCACCCATGCGATGGGTGCATCTGGGCCGAGCTGTTGACCCAGATGGGCAACCTCGGTTAATCCCACCGCCGGGTCGATGCGATCTTCAACGCGCCGACGGCCGCCGCCCAATTCCACCACCGCGTTGCCCACCGAGCGGGTATCCATGGTGGCGAGGTAACCCGCTTGTTCGGCGTAAACCGGCACAACCACAGGCGCCTTTTCCAAATAGGCATCGGGCTTTTCCACCAGATCGGCCGGACCACCCAAGGTCGCAACCATCTGCGCAAAAATTTCCGTGGCGCGGCCATTGTCCAGGCTGGCCTGCAATTGCTGGCGCGCGCTGTGCGCATCGGGGGCCAGTTTCGACAACACCAACAGGTCTTCGCCGAGCGCCAGTACATTGTCGTGCAGGCGCTGTTCCCGCTGTTTACCGGTCAGGTAGTCCAGGGTTTCGCGCACTTCCAAGGAGTTGCCGGCGGTGGTGCCCAGTACTTGCGACATATCGGTAATCACTGCGGCAATGGGCAGGCCTAAACCTGTGCCAACTTTGACAATGCGACCGCCCAGGTCTTGGGCTTTTGCCAAGGTGTCGGCAAAGGCGCCACTGCCGGTTTTAATGTCCATCACCAAACCGTCTAAACCGGCGGACAATTTTTTCGACAAAATCGAGGCGGTGATCAGTGCCAGCGCTTCCACCGTGCCGGTCACATCGCGGATGGCGTAGAAGCGGCGATCGGCCGGTGCCAGGGTTTCCGTTTGGCCCACAATGGCGCACCCCACCTCGGCCACCACCTGCTGCAGCCGCTCATTGCCGGGTACCGAGTTGTAGCCGGGAATGCTGTCGAGCTTGTCGAGGGTACCGCCGGTGTGACCCAGTCCCCGACCCGACACCATCGGCACATAGGCGCCGCAAGCCGCCAACATGGGCGCCAACATCAACGACACCTTGTCGCCCACGCCGCCGCTCGAGTGTTTGTCCAGCACCGGGCCATTTAACCCCAGCGAGCCCCACTGCAGGGTAGTGCCCGAATTCAACATGGCGCGCGTGAGCGCCACATTCTCATCCAAGTTCAGATCGCGAAAATAAATGGCCATGGCCAAGGCTGAAACCTGGCCCTCTGAAATGCTGCCGTCGGTTAGACCGCGCACAAAAAATTCAATTTCCGCCGCCGTCATCGGCTGGCCGTCGCGCTTGCGACGAATGATATCTTGCACCAACATGTTGCTGTCCTTATTAGAATAGATTGACCTGCGTGCCCACCCCTACCCGGGGCGCGTTGCACCGGCACGCCTGAGCACCGCCGAAATTAGGCGCTACTTGGTTCCGAAAATCTTATCGCCGGCATCGCCTAAGCCGGGCAGGATGTAACCCTGTTCATTCAAACCGTCGTCGACACTGGCGGCAAAAATTTCCACATCCGGGTGCAGCTCATTTACCTTTTGCACGCCCTCGGGCGCGGCCACTAACACCAACGCGCGAATGCTGGTGCAACCGTGTTTTTTCAACAATTCAATGGTGGCAATCATGGAACCGCCAGTGGCTAACATGGGGTCCACAATGAGCGCCAATCGATCGCTGATGTCCGGCGCCAGCTTTTCAAAATAGGTGACCGGCTCCAGAGTTTCCTCGTTGCGGTAGATACCCACCACAGAAATTTTGGCGTTGGGCACCAGTTCCAGCACGCCATCGAGCATGCCCAGGCCCGCGCGCAAAATGGGCACCACGGTAAATTTTTTGCCCTTGATGCGCTCCACTTCCACCGGGCCATTCCAGCCGTCGAGCTCGTAGGACTCCAGCTCCAGGTCGCGCGTGGCCTCGTAGGTCAGCAGGGCTCCTACTTCACCGGCCAATTGGCGGAAGCGCAAAGTGCTGATACCGCCCTCGCGCATTTTGCCGAGCTTGTGGCACACCAGCGGGTGTCGGATTTCATGTACGTTCACGGCTTAGTCCTCCTGCAGCGCACTTTCCAGCGCCAGCTCAATCATGTCGGTCAGTGATGTCTGGCGATCGGCTGCGGCCATGGCTTCGCCGCGCACAATGTGATCGGTGACGGTGCAAATGGTGAGCGCCTTGGCACCCATTTCGGCAGCCACGCTGTACAGGCCTGCGGCCTCCATTTCCACACCCAGCACACCGTACTTGGCCATCACTTGGAACATCTCTGTGTCCGGCGTGTAAAAAAGATCTGCTGAAAACAAGTTACCCACCCGCACCGGCAATTGGCGTTTACGCGCTGCATTTACCGCTTTTTCCAGCAAGCCATAATCGGCAATGGCGGCAAAATCGTAGCCCTTAAAGCGCACGCGATTAACGTTGGAATCCGTGCAGGCACCCATGCCGATCACCAGGTCGCGCAGTTTGATGTCGTCGCTGACGGCACCGCAGCTGCCCACGCGGATAATCGATTTCACGCCGTACTCGGCCATGAGTTCGCGCGCGTAAATCGACGCCGAGGGAATGCCCATACCCGAGCCCATGACGGAAATGCGCTTGCCCTGGTACTCGCCGGTGAAGCCCAGCATGTTGCGCACATCGGTCACCTGGCGCGCGTCCTGTAGAAAACTGTCGGCGATGTATTTAGCGCGCAGCGGGTCGCCGGGCATCAATACGGTTTCGGCAAAGTCGCCTGCCTTGGCGTTGATATGGGGAGTCATGCAGGGGTTACCTCAGATTCAGTGAAAGGTGTGGATGGCTTGTGGCCTAAAAAACTGGTGCCGTGCGCCAAGGGCGCCAGACCAAAATGTGCAGCCAGGGTCTGGCCCATGTCGGCAAAGGTGGTGCGCCGCCCGAGCGAACCCGGTGCCATGCCGGCGCCGTACACCAGCACCGGCACGTGTTCGCGGGTGTGGTCGGAACCGGGCCAGGTGGGATCGCAGCCGTGGTCGGCGGTGATGATTAACAGATCGTCTTTTTTCAATTTCGCCAGCAGTTCCGGCAGTCGCCCGTCAAAATATTCCAGCGCCGCCGCGTAGCCGGGCACATTGCGCCGGTGGCCAAATTCGGAATCAAAATCCACAAAGTTGGTAAACACCAGGCTGCGATCGCCCGCCTCGTCCATGGCGGTCAGCGTCGCATCGAAAAGACCGGGCAAACCCGTGGCTTTAATTTTTTTGCTAATGCCCTGACCGGCATAAATGTCGTAGATCTTGCCGATTCCCAGCACCTCGCCGCCATCGGCAACTAGGCGGTCCAAAAGCGTCGGCGCCGGCGGCGTCACGGAAAAATCGCGCCGGTTGCCAGTGCGCTTGAAGCTGGCCGCATCCTCGCCCACAAAGGGCCGGGCGATCACGCGGCAAATGTTGTACTCGTCCAACAACTCAAAGGCGATTTGCGAAATTTCCAACAAACGATCTAAACCAAAGCTTTCCTCGTGCGCGGCAATCTGAAACACGCTGTCGCTGGAGGTGTAAACGATGGGCTTGCCGGTGGCGCGGTGTTCTTCGCCCAGACGGGCAATGATTTCAGTACCTGATGCGTGGCAGTTGCCGAGCACGCCAGGCAGCTTGGCGCGGGCGATAAATTCGTCGAGCAAGGGCTGCGGAAAACTGTTTTGCTTGTCGGTGAAATAACCCCAATCAAACATCACCGGCACGCCCATCATTTCCCAGTGGCCCGAGGAGGTATCTTTGCCGCTGCTCATTTCAGCGGCGTGACCAAAGGCGCCCTCAACACGCAGCTGAGTATCGGTGCCTGCCGGAAAATCACCGCGACTTTCGCGCGCGGCGTGCATGAGTCCTAGGCGTGTAAGATTCGGCAGCTTAAGGGGACCCGCCCGGCCGATATCCGCCTTGCCCGCTGCGCATTGCTCGGCGATGTGCCCGAGGGTGTCGGCACCCTGATCGCCAAACCGGGGGGCATCTTCCGTAGCACCTACACCAAATGAATCCAACACCAAAAATATTGCGCGTTTCATGCTTACCTCCTGGCCGATGCCCATGGCACCGACCTCTTACCACTTACGCCAGGCTGATGAACAAGCCCGCCAAGGTGGCACTCATTAAATTAGACAGGGTGCCCGCCGCTACGGCTTTGAGCCCCATGCGGGCGATGTCGTGGCGGCGCTCCGGTGCCATTCCGCCCAGGCCACCCAACAAGATGGCAATCGACGACAGATTGGCAAAGCCACACAGGGCAAAGGTGGCGATGACCTGGGTTTGCGCCGATAGCGTGTCGCGCACGCCGATCAGGTCGATATAGGCCACAAATTCATTGAGCACGAGCTTCTGGCCCACCAAACTGCCCATGGCCACGGCCTCGCTCCAGGGCACCCCCATCAAGAACGCCAAGGGTGCCAACAACCAGCCTAGCAGCTGCTGCAGGGTCAGATTTTCTATACCCACCCAGCTAGCCATGCCACCCAGCATGCCGTTTAGCAGCGCGATCAATGCAATAAAGGCCACCAGCATGGCGCCGATATTCATAGCCAGTTTCATACCGGTCAGTGCGCCACCGGCGGCGGCATCAATCACATTTTCGGGTTTGTCATCGTCGTCAAAGGAGGCCGACACCACATCGTCAACTCTGGGCGCCTCGGTTTCGGGTTTGATGATCTTGGCCATCAACAGGCCGCCCGGCGCCGCCATAAAACTGGCGGCAATCAAGTACTTAAGCTCGACCCCCATGGCCGCATAGCCGGCCATCACCGCGCCGGCGATGGACGCCAAGCCACCGGCCATGACCGCGAACAGCTCGGAGTCGGTCATCCGGCCAATGAACGGGCGTACTACCAAGGGCGCCTCTGTCTGACCCATGAAAATATTCGCCGCCGCCGACAGAGATTCCGTGCGCGAAGTGCCCAGCAAGCGCTGTACCGCGCCACCTAAATACTCAACGACTCGCTGCATCACACCCATGTAATACAGCACCGACATCAGCGCCGATAGGAACACGATGACCGGCAGCACGCGGATGGCAAAAACAAAGCCAATGCTGTCGCTGGCCAGCCCCCCAAACAGGAAGTTGATACCGTCATTGGAATAGTCGATTACGTGCTGGATCGAGGCTGCGGCGCTAGCGAGCGCTTCCTTACCCCAGGGTACATAGAGCACCAACGCCGCAAAACACGCCTGCAGTGCAAAGGCGCCACCCACAGTGCGCAGGTTAATGGCCTTGCGGTTGTCCGACAGTAAATAGGCAATCGCCAGTAGCGCTACCACTCCTAAAATGCCCATCACATCACCTTATTATTTTGAATATATTTGAAGTTTTTAGGATTGAAATCACAGCGCGACTTAATCGTTTAAGCCAAAGGGTATAGGCTCGCCCTTTAGGTGTCAACCAAGGCGTATTGCGGTAGGATGGCCACCGATTTAACCACCCGACCGCTTGCCACCAAGAGCCCGCCCCCATGGACGCCAAATCTATCCAGGCGCTGATGCGCCCAGACGCCTTTAACCACCCCGTGACCAAGCTGCAGTTGTTGGAAACACACATATCCTGGGTCATCCTCACTGGCGACTATGCCTACAAGATTAAAAAGCCCCTGGATTTAGGCTTTCTGGACTTTAGCACCCTGGCGCTGCGCCAGCAGTTTTGCGCCGAGGAAATACGCCTGAACCAGCGCTTTGCCCCCGAGCTCTATTTGGAGCAGGTGGCTGTGACCGGCACCGAGCAGGCACCGAGCCTGGGCGGTGCGGGCGCGCCCCAAGACTATGCGGTAAAAATGCGACAGTTTGATCAAGACCAATTGCTCGACGCCATCTACCGGCGCGGCGAGTTGGACGCATCGCTGATCCGCGCCATTGGCCGCCAATTGGCAGACACCTACCGACAGCTGCCATCGCTCTTTCCAGACAGCGGCGCCGGTACGCCGGCCACCCTTAAGGCCGCCATGGATCAAAACTTCGAACAGATTGGCGCCTACCCACTGCCAGATGCCGAGCGAGCGCAACTCAATCAACTGGCCGAGGCCACCTGCGCTCGCTATGCCGCGCTCGAACCCCGCATGCAGCAGCGTTTACAAGACGGCTTTGTGAAGGACTGCCACGGCGATTTGCACCTTGGCAACATAGCGCTGGTGGACGGCAATATTCGCTTTTTCGACTGCATCGAGTTTAATCCCGGTTTTCGCATTATGGACACGGTGGCGGAGATTGCGTTCATCACCATGGACATGGTGGCGCGCGGTGCACAGGACGAAGCCCGACGGCTGCTCAACGCCTACCTGGAATACAGCGGCGACTACCAGGCCTTAGCGCTTCTGGATCTGTACCGCTGCTACTACGCCACCGTGCGCGCCAAAGTTACCCTGATGCAGTTTAACCCCGACGATCGCGCGCTACTGGCGTCGCCGGTGTTCGATACCTTCCGCCATTACTTAACGCAAGCACTGAACTATACCGGCGAGCAAACGCCCAGCTTAACCTTGATGTTTGGCGTATCCGGCACCGGCAAAAGCACCATCGCGGCGCAACTGTGCGAGCGCACCGGGGCCATTGCCATTCGATCGGATGTAGAGCGCAAGCGGCTGTTTGGCCTGGGGCCGGAAGAGGCCAGCAAGCCCGAGCAAGACATTTACTCGGCCAGCGCCAACGCCCAAATGCTTGCGCAATTAATGCAGCAGGCCCGGCAGGTGCTGCAAGCGGGCTTTAGCTGCATTCTCGACGCCACCTTTCTGCGCGCCAGCGACCGCGATCCAGCCGTGGCCCTGGCACAAGCGCTGGCCCTGCCCTGCCATATCCTAGCTTGCGAGGCACCCGAGGCCGAGCTTCGCCAGCGCCTGACGCTGCGCCAAGCCGAAGGTCGCGATGCATCTGAAGCCGGGGTTGCCGTCATGGAGCAACAGCGCCAGATCCTGGAACCGCTCACCCAGGCAGAACTGGCCCTGACCACAACCGTCGACACTACACAGCCCATCGACGACGCACTGGTGGCAACACTGACCGGCAAGTGAGGGATAACAACGGAATCTATTGGGCGGCTGCTTTATGCCACCCTTTCCCCAGACAAAGGAATGAGCAACACTCGCTCAACTGCGGGTATTTACCTGCACCAACGCAACGTTGAATCGTTGGTTTAAACCATGAATGCTCACCAAACCCCGGGCTTGCCGGCTGCATGAACGCGCTTGAACTCGGCTTTTTGGCGCTGGTGCTGGCGGCCGCCCTGTCTATTGTGTGGAGCACGCTGCGCACCGGCATTTCCCCCATGATGAGTACCAGCGCGGCCACGCAAGCCATGCTGAATGCAATAGCCGAACCGAAAGGCCCTATCATTGATCTCGGTTCTGGCTGGGGCACACTGGTGGTCGCCGCCGCGCGCCAGTACCCAGCACAACAGGTGATTGGCTACGAATTGTCCTGGCTTCCCTGGCTTGTCTCATGCCTTCGAAAACGCTACTTGCGGCTTGATAACCTGACGCTGTATCGCAAAGATTTTAACGAGGCCGACCTCAGCCAGGCCGCTATTTTATTGTGCTACCTGTTTCCCGAGGGCATGACCGCCCTTGCAGAAAATTTAACGCGCCAACCGTCCCGCGCGGTCGACATCGTTAGCAACACCTTCGCGCTACCCGCCTGCCAAGCAACACAAACCATTAGGCTGAACGATTTCTACAAGACGCCCATCCATCTTTACCGTTGGCGCCACTAACTGCACACACCCGCAGCTAAGTGGCAAAAACCACGGCCAACCTTAACTTGACTTAAACGATTAAGGGCTTTATTAATAGCGGCTGGCTGTTGGGCGCACCTGCGCCTCACCCTCTATTCCAATAATTCGAAGGACTCCCCATGGCCGATTACTTCGCGCAATTACAGGCCCTGCAGGCCAAGGCGCACGCGCCCTACTCCCATTTTCAGGTAGCCGCGATCCTGGTGTTGAAAGACGGCCGCGAAGTGCACGGGGTCAATGTGGAGAACGCCTCTTACGGCGGCACCATTTGTGCCGAGCGCTCGGCCTTTGTCAGCGCGGTATCCCAGGTGGGCGCAGCGGCGGAGTTTGCCGCAATCCACCTGCTGGCCGGCAAGAGCGAAAAATTTGTCATGCCCTGTGGCATGTGCCGCCAGGTGATGAGCGAATTTGTGGCCGCTGATTTTCCCGTGCATTTGTATAACGTCCAGGGCGAACACCAGCAAGTGACCATGGGAGACCTGCTGCCCTTTGCCTTTGGTCAGGCAGACCTGTAACTCGCCATGGCCACACTCAAAGATGTCGCCAAAGAGGTGGGTGTTTCCGTCGCCACTGTCTCTTACGCCCTAACCGGGCGCGGCTCAGTGAGCCCGGCCATGCGCGACAAAGTGCTCGCGGCAGTGGAGCGGCTGGGCTATCAACCCAACCGCAAAGCCCAGGCCATGCGCACCGGCATTACCCGCTGTATCGGCCTGATTATCCCAGACCTCACCAACCCCTTTTTCCCGCAGCTGGCGCAAAAAATCGAGTATGAAGCTCGGGCGGCGGGCCTGTCTGTGTTTATGGTGGACTGCCAAAACCAGGCTATTCACGAGGAAGAGGGCTTGGATTTAATGGAGCAGCAGCAAGTGGACGGGGTGATCTGGTGCCCCACCGGCAACCGCTCCACCCAGCGCTTGGCGCGGCTGCGCTGCCCCGTAGTTTTGGTGGACAGACCTCTGCCCGGCTTTGATGCCGTGCACTCCGACTACCGCGCCGGGGGCCAGCTGCTGGCCCAACACGCCATTGAGCTGGGCCACCGCAGCGTGGGCTTGCTGAGCGGCCCCCAGGAAACCGAAAGTGCGCGCTTGCGCCGTGCCGGTTTTGTGGAAGCGGCCCAGGGCAAGCTCGACATCGCCTGGGAAGAAGAGGTGCCCTTTTCGTCCGAATTGACACCCGCCGCCCGCCAAGCGCTGGCCCATAACCGGGCAAGTTTAGTGGTGGCTGCCAACGACTTAATTGCCGTGGGCGCCCTGGACGAGCTGAAAAATCTCGGCCGCCGGGTACCGGAAGACGTCTCGCTGGTGGGCTTCGACGATATTCCCTGGGCCGCGCTGATCACGCCCAAATTGACCACCATTCGCCAGCCCATTGCCGCGCTCGCACACGAAGCACTGTCACTTTTGACCGCTAAAATGCAAGACCGGCAACGCCCCGTCAGCACCCGCGTGGTGGGCGTGTCGCTGGTGGCCCGAGCGTCGGCCATTCCACTGAATTCTAAATTACCTTAGTTCGCACTCATCTGGCGGGCCCGCGCGCTCGCCCATAAGGAAATAGCTATGACTTTGCGTCTACTCTCCTCATTGCTTTGCCTTCTGGCACTGCCGGCCTGCGCCAACCCTTCCGACCAGGCCGACCAGCCCTTGAGACTGGTGAGCTGGAATATCGAACACTTGGCCGAGCGCGATGGCGCCGGCTGTCGCCCCCGTCAAGCGAGCGACTATGCCCAGTTGCAGCGCTTCGCCGCAGAGCTGAAGGCCGATGTGGTGGCGCTGCAGGAAGTGGAATCTAAGGGCGCCGTTGCGCGCGTGTTTCCCGAGCGGGACTGGCACATTATCGTGTCGCCGCGCGCAGCGAGTAGCCAGTACGACTGCCGTGGCAGTGCGCAAAAGTCTACGCAGCAACGCGTGGCCTTTGCCATTCGCAAAGGGGTTGCCTTCGACTACCAACCCGAGCGCAATTTACAGGCACTGGGCCTAAAAGAAGACGGTTTGCGCTACGGACTGGCGGTGACCTTAACGGCCACGTCGCCCGCCACCGAGCTGCTGGCCGTGCACATGAAAAGCGGCTGTTTTGTGGCCGACTACCGCACCGCCACGGACAAGCGCGCCTGCGAACTGTTCAGCCGTCAGGCGCCCATTTTGGATCAATGGATCGAAACGCACCTGGCTAACAACACGCCCTTTGCCGTTTTGGGCGATTTTAACCACCGCCTGCTGGCGACCGACAACCATCTTTGGTCTGAGTTGGTTAGCCGTAATGGCCAGCCGGCTATGCTCGTGAACGCCATGCAAGGCCTCAAGAGTTGCCACCCTAAATACCCGGACTTGATAGACCACATTCTGCTGGGCGGGCCCGCCGCCCTTGGCTTTAAAGCCTTTAGTGCGCGTAGTCACCGCTTTGCGGGCGCCACGATGCTGAGCGATCACTGCCCCATCAGCGCTCAGCTGACGCGCACCCTGCCCACTCAAGCGGGTTCTGCCACACCCTTGCCCGCCAGCACCGCCGTTACCTGGACGCGCCAGTCGGTCGAATACTCGCTCATAACCCAGGCGCTCTACGCGCAAACGCAAACGCACCTGCGCACTGTGGCAGCACAACAAAAACAACCCTGGGTGGTGTTCATGGACGTGGACGAAACACTGCTGGACAACAGTGCCTACAATTTAGCGCGCGAGCAAATGGGATTGGGCTTCACCCCCGATAGCTGGGCCGATTGGGTCGCCGCCGAGCAGGCCACCGCGGTGCCGGGCGCCCGCGACTTTGTGACCGAGGTCTTGCAGGCCGGCGGTAAAATTGCGCTGATCACCAACCGCGAGCGCAGCCAGGACCCACACACCTGGGCCAATCTGCGGGCGCTGGGCTTTCCCATCGAGCCACACAATACCTGCATTCTCGGGCGCAGCCAGGCCGATAAAGACGCCGTCGGCCAGCCGGGCATCATCAACGACAAAGATTTGCGCCGCCAGCAAGTCCGCAAAGGCACTGCCGCGGCCTGCCAGCAAGCCTCAGCCAAGGCACCAAAACACTGGCAGACACCTTTGCAGCTGGTGTTGGAAGTGGGCGATAACATTCAGGATATTTCCGGAGAACTGCAACAGCAAGCCGACGCCGCCGCATTGGCCGCGCGCCAGGGCAAAGATATCTTGATTTTGCCCAACGCCATGTACGGCTCTTGGCACTGAACGCCCATAGAGGCGGGGCGACCCGGAAAGCAGGCGGCTGAGCGCCGCTCAGCCAGATTCTGCCAATTGGTGAATAGGCCTGGGTTCGGCGAAAAAATAACCCTGCGCATAGTCCACGCCGATCGTCTGCAATAACGACAGGACTTCGGCGTTTTCTACGTATTCGGCGACGGTTTTTAGGCCCAGCACACCGGCCAGGTGGTTCATGGTACTGACCATTGCAAAGTCGGTGGAGTCGGGTGTCATAGCCCGCACAAAGCTGCCGTCAATTTTCAGGTAGTCCACCGGCAACCCTTTCAGGTAAGCCAGCGACGACAGGCCGCTGCCAAAATCATCCAGATAGAATTGGCAGCCCAGCGCCTTTAATTGGGCCATTAAACGCACCACCGCCGACAAATTACCCATGGCCGCGGTTTCGGTAATCTCAAAGTGCAATCGGCGCGCATCGATGCCGCTGGTGCTCAACTCGCTCAAGACAAAGTCTGCAAAGCCATCGTCACTTAAGGTAGTGCCCGACACATTGACTGCAAAGCTTTGGGTTGAATGCGGATGCTCGGCAATAAATTCAATTACCTTCATCAACACGGTGCGATCAATTTCATCCATCAATCCAAAGCGCTCGGCGGCCGGTAAAAACTGCCCCGGCGGAATCACGCTGTCGCCGTCGCGCATGCGCACCAGCACCTCAAAGTGCTGCGCACAGGCTTCGGGCTGCTCAACGGAAACCACGGGCTGAACATATAACAGCAGCCGATCTTCCGCCAAGGCCGAAGTGATTTTATTCACCCACTGCATTTCCGTGCGGCGGCGCTCCACTTCCGCCCGGTTTAAACTGTGGTGCAAATGAATACGGTTGCGACCATTTTCTTTGGCAGCCTCACAGGCGGCCGTGGTGGCCGCCAAGGCCTGGCACTCGGACTCAACTTCGGAATTAATGGTCATGGCGCCCACGCAGATGGCCGGCTTTGTGCTGCGCCCCTGCCAGACAAACTCTTCTTTTTTGACGGCCTCGATCAACATGTCGGCCACCCGTTGGGCACCCGCCACCGTCGCCCCGCGCAACAAGATGCCAAACTCATCGCTGCCAATGCGCGCCAATAGATCCTGACTGCGCAGGACTTTGGCAAACACCTGCGCCAATTGAATTAACAGCTGATCCCCAGCGGCCTGTCCAAAGGTTTGATTCACCACCCGGAATTGATAGATATCCACCACTAGCAACCCGTGGGTGCCATTGCCCGCCTTGGCGCGCCCCACCTCCCGAGCCAGTTCGGTTTCGAAGTGTACACGGTTGGGCAGTTGGGTCAGGCCGTCGTGTTCGGCCTGCCAATTCATGCGCGCAGATACGCGCCGGTTACTGGAGGTGTCGCGAAACACCAGCACACAACCCTCTATCTGCCGCTGACTGTTGCGAAAGGGCGCCGCCACTGCAGAGACCGCCACAGGAGAATCTCCACTGACATACAATGCGGCGCCGTCCGCCACATACGCCAACCGACCGCGGCGCAATGCCTCCTGTACCGGGCAGTCCAGCGGTTTGTTGGATTCACCGTCGAACAGGGTAAATAACTGCGTCAGCTCGACCCCCAGGCCTGCATGGCCCGACACTTTTAGCAGATTGCGCGCTGTGGGGTTCATAAACTGGATAGTGCCGTTGGCATCTGTGGTGATTACGCCATCGGTCACGGCAAATAGCGCCACCTGCATTTGTTCGCGCAGCGACACCAGCTCGTCTCGAAAGGGCTGCGTCATGCTGGCGTCCTTAAGCAGCAGCCGGAAGCCCGCGCGGGTCATTTCTGTTCCCACCCACTGCAGCGACAACTCGCGCTCCCACGGGTTGCGGCCGCGCAACATTAAACTGCCCTCGCGGTAAAAGCGCGCCACCAGATCGCCAAAGACTGAATCGGCGTCGCCTACCACCGCCAGCCCCAGCACCTGATGCAGCGGCTGCCCCAGTAAATGGGTGGGGTCGCCCTTGGCGCCGACTAACAGACGCTGGCCGGCGAGATTTACCGCCGTTAGACAGCCCTGCTCGGTCACGGTCAACACGCAGTCGCTGCAACTGTCCAGCAAGGGCTGGTCAGCGGCAGCAAGGTCCAGTGACGGGGCAAGATTGTTCAAGAAGCGTTCCAAGCAAAAGTGACGTACGTCGCCTAAGTATAGAAATGAATGGCTGGGATGCTTAGACCGGATTGGACTTAACAGGCGGTAAATTGCCCAGCCTTTATAGTCTTTTGTTCAATTTGACAAGAATTACCAAAGCGACTGCTGAGCATCCACCAAGGCGCGGAAGTTGCCGCCAAAATAGGGCAGTATGGCTTCGGCCACCGGTTGCAGCTGCCGCTCCACATAGTGACCGTAGTCCAGAGGCGATTGGCGCAGCGCTTCGGGCTCCGGCCCATTCACGGTCATCCAGTAGCGAATCCAGTCGCCGCGTCGGGGAGACTGCCCGGCGGCGGCCAGTTTGAGCGCCGCCTGCACATGGGGCGGACGGTTTTTCGCGTAGTCGGACAGCCGCCGGCGCAGGCGCTTTCGATACAAGAGTTGCTGATCCCGCGCACCGGCCATCAGCGACGCGACCCAATCGCGCACCCAGTCGGCATAGGGCTCGCCGTGAAACAGTTTCCAGTAGAGCTGTGTTTGGAACTCCCGCGCCAAGGGCGTCCAATCCGTGCGCACGCTTTCCAGCCCCTTAAAAACCAGTTTAGGCGCACCATCGGCACCGGCCACTAATCCGGCGTAGCGCTTTTTGCTGCCCTGCTCGGAACCGCGAATCGTGGGCATAAAAAATTGTTGGAAGTGGGTTTCAAATTCAATCTCCAGGGCGCTCTCGATACCGTGTTCCTCGCGCAGCAGCACCTGCCACCATCGATTGAGACCGAGGGCCAATTGCCGACCGATCGCTGCGGCATCCAAGGATGCCGCAGCGTCCTGCTTAATCCAAACAAACACGGAATCGGTGTCGCCGTAAATGACCTCGTAGCCCTGCTGTTCTATCCAGTCGCGCGAGCGTTGAATGATTTCGTGCCCGCGCAAAGTGATAGAGCTGCATACCCGCGGATCAAAAAATCGACAGCCCTCGGAGCCGAGCACACCGTAAAAGGAATTCATAATAATTTTAATGGCGTGCGACAGCGGCTGATCGCCGTCGCGCTTAGCCCGGTCGCGTGCGGCCCACAATTTTTCGATAATCCCCGGCAATAGGTGGCCGCGCTGCACAAAGCGAGCACCGTTAAAACCCTGCACCTGCTCGCGCTCATTAAACGCTTGCCGGCGGGCCAACCAGAATCCGCAGGGATCGATAAGAAAAGTGCGAATAATCGATGGGTACAAACTTTTGAAGTCCAGCACCACCACGTCGCGGTAGACACCTGGGCGCGAATCCATCACATAGCCACCCGGGCTCACTATATCCGATTGCACCTCACCCAAATTGGGTGCAACAAAACCGGCGCGATGCAACAAGGGCAAGTAGGCGTACTCGAAGGCAGCCACAGAGCCGCCCACTCGATCCAGCGGCAAGCCCGTTAAACGCGCGCGCGCAACCGCAAAATCCAGCAATTTTAATGTGTCGAAAATATCCGACACCAATTGGCAATCCTGCAAGTTGTAGGCCGCAAGCGCCGGCTTATCTTCGCGAAACAGGCGCAGAATTTCTTCGCCACGATCATCGCTGTGGATAAGTTTGCCGGCGCCCAGTACCTGGCGCGAAACCGCCTGCAAACTGTAGCTTTCAAAGGTGTGGGCGGCCGCTTTTAACAGGTCGATGCCATCCAGCGCCACGCGCCCGGCAATGTGTATGTAGCGGCGTTCGCTATCGCCGCCCTCTTCGCGCCAGCGCGGGGCTCGACCATCGCGGCCAAGGGCAAACACCATGCGCTCTTGATCGCAGAATTTCTGCAGCATCCACAAATCAAACCCCACCAGATTCCAGCCGATCAGAATGTCTGGGTCCAATAGTCGCAAGGCGCGCAGAAACTTATCTAAACAATCGCGCGCCGACTGACAGGCAACCACTTCCAAGTCTGTCTGGTGCGAATCCTGGCCGCCCACCATGTACACCCGCCGCACGCCCAGGCCTTGAACGCCAATGGAAAACAGCTGCCGGCCGTCCAGCGATGTTTCGATATCTATGGACAACACCCGCAGTGCTAACACTGCCGGCGGCGCGGCGCTCACACGCCTGGGCGCCACAAAACCGCGACTTTCCGGGCCCGGCTCAAAGCGCAGATCGGCGGTGATAAATCGCTCCATTAGGTAGCGATCAGCGGGGCGAATATCGGCCTCCCAGGTAATTACGTCTACCGCCGACAACCGCTGCAAAGCCTCGCGCTGTACCCGCTGCTGACGGCAATAAAGCCCCATGACAGCCGCGTTATCGTGGGTGGTTAACTGCAAAGGCTGGGTGCGCCAACCGGCGAGATTGGCGAGTGCTGATTGTAATTTGGGCAGATCGACGCTGCGAAAAAAGCACACGCTCTCTTGACTGGTTACGCGCAAAGCCTTGGGCCCCGCTGCGGTGTGCAACCAAAACTCCAAGGCGATACCGGCGCGCGTATCGCGCCAATCGCGCGTCAATAAAAAACCGCAAGATTCGTCGGGCGGGCGGTTGGGGGGAGATACCACGGACTACCTCGGGGCTGCGCTCATCCCTGTGCCAGAAGTTCGCGCAAATCGATAATGGCCGCATTGGCGCGCGAGATGTAGTTGGCCATCACCAGCGAGTGATTCGCCAACACGCCAAAGCCCGAGCCATTCAGCACCATGGGACTGCGCAGCTTCTCCTGCGTCGCCTCCAGTTCGCGAATAATTTGCTGCAAACTGACGCGTGCGTTTTTCTTGTCCAGCACATCGGCAAAATCCTGCTCGACGGCCTTTAACAGATGCAACAATGCCCAAGCCGTACCGCGCGCCTCGTAAAACACATCGTCTATTTCCAGCCAACTGGTTTTAACGACGAGCTCGCGCGGGACCGCGGTGGATTGCTGTGCGCCCAAATCGCCTGCCAGATCGGTATTGATGCGCACCTGTTCCACGCTGGCCGACAGCCGCTGCGACAAGCTGCCCAAACGCGATTCCACCGTGCGCAGCCAGTAATTGAGGTTATCGGCGCGCGCATAGAATTGCGCATCCTGTGCCTGATCGTCCACCAGCCGTGTCAAATAGCGATTGAGTTTGTCGATTCCCTCGGCGTATTGCGATTCGGTGGAGGGCCACACCCAGCTGTTGTGGTCAAAGTTGAAGCGCGGCTCGGCCAGCGTCAGGTCTTTGTCTTCACGCGATTGCGACTGCGAGCGACTAAAGGCCTCGCGCAGGGCTTTGCTCATGTCGCGCACCTGGATCAGCACCCCGTATTCCCAGCTGGGAATGTTATCCATCCAGGCACCGGGCGGCGCTACGTCATTGCTTAAATAGCCGCCTGGCTTGTGCAGCAGATGATCGGCAATCTCGATGAGCGCCGCCGTAGTGACCGCACCCACAGGGGGCTTTGCCCGTTGATCTTGCACGGGAATCCGCTTGGCGGCCACCGCCGCCACGTCGAATACGGCTGGCTCACCGCTCCAATAGAAGCCGAGGCCCGACACCGCCAGTAACAAGGCCACAACAACACCGGCCAGCCAGCGGCCGGTGCGGCCGCCATCGGCCCAATCTTCGCGCACGTCGGCGCTGTAATCGGCCAGTGTGCGCCGGCGCTTAAGCCAAAAACGTTTTACGCTATTCCACGCCATGGGCGTTGTTTCCTTTTCTAAATTATTCGCTAGTGATGGTGCGAGTGCTCAGCGGTATCCTGGTGGAGCGATTGCCCCATGCCCAACACTTTTGCCTCAGTGCGCACTTTGTCGCCATTGCTAAACTGAAAGGTGACACCCACGCTAGTGTCGGCGCGCAGCGGCTTGCTCAATTGAAATAACATGACGTGGTAACCGCCGGGTGCCAGCGTCACCGTCGCGCGGGCACCAATGTCAATGGACGCCACGCGCCGCATTCGCATCATGCCGCCCGACTCTTTATGGGCGTGCAATTCGGCCTTTTCGACGCCATCCACCTGAACCGCCACCAACTGAATGCTTTTGAGCGCGGTATTTTCCACAGTGGCAAACAGGGCCGAGGTATTGGTACCGGGCACGGTCTCGCGCGCCCAGGCATCCGTCACCTGCAGCTCGGCGCGCACCAACGGCGCGCACACCAACAATAACAGCAATACAGCGTTTTTCATGGTCAAACCCTAACACGTCATTATGATTATTGCGGCGCGCTCAACTGCCGCCGTCGAGTTGAGCCGCCGGCCGCCCCAACAGGTAGCCCTGGGCACCGTCCAGCCCCAACAATTGCAGCGTGCGCCACTCCTGCTCCGTTTCGACACCCTCGGCAAGCAGCAGCATGTCGCAACTGTGCGCAATCTGAGCCAGCGATTTTACGAAGAATTGATTGTCTTGACGACCGTCGATACCGGTAATAAAGCTGCGATCGATTTTCAGGCTGTGCAGGGGCAGCGTTTGGAGGTAGTTAAAGGCACCACCGGCGAGCCCGAAATGATCGAGCGCCACTTTGACGCCACGGGCATTCACCTGCGCAACCAACGCGTGCAGTGCATTGCCGTGACTGACCACCACCGACTCAGATACTTCGAGCACCAAGCGCTTTGCCAGCGCGGGATGATCTTCCAGAAAGTTCTCTAGCCACTCGCGGAAACTGGGCAACGCCACCGAGCGCGGCGAAAGGTTTACGCAGTAGTCGACATCGGTTGCCAGAGTTTGGGCCGCCAGCATTTCCAGCACCTGCCGATCGAGTGCATCGGCCAATGCAAAGCGCTCAACCTGTGGCAAAAAACTGCCGGCATTTTGCAGCTGGCCGTCGATGTCCATGCGCACCAGCACTTCCGCCTGCACGCGCTTATTCTGCCGATCAAACACCGGCTGGAAATAGAGCTGTAACAAGCCCTCTTCGATAATACCGCGCAATAATTTGCGCCATTCGCCCGCCGGACGCGCGCTCTTCGCTTGCTGCGCCAACAGGTGCCAGGGCACATCGGATTGATGCTGCGCTGTGCGCAGCGCGGTATCCGCGCGACTGAGCAGCTGGCTACTCAGCGTGACCGAAGGTTCGTGGGCAGCACCCACATGCACCGGCAGCAAGCCGTCGGGCCAATCCAAGGACTGAATATTTTCCACCACCTGCCGGCACAAGTCCTCCGTTTGCAGGCGGTCGATGGACGGCACGAAGAGGCAGAAGTCGGCGCCGCCGCGGCGCGACACAATAGCGCCCGGCCACTCCAGCAGCAGCGGTTTTAACTCATTGGCGATTGCAGTTAGCAGGCGGTCGCCGGCCTCGCGGCCCAGTTTTTGATTGTAGGTTTGCAGGTCCGAAATCTGTGCCAATAGCAGTGCGCCCTCACCGCCGCCGCGCTCGGATTTAATAAAAGCCTCTAA
Organism: Simiduia sp.; assembly: GCF_058345725.1. Classification (NCBI taxonomy): domain Bacteria; kingdom Pseudomonadati; phylum Pseudomonadota; class Gammaproteobacteria; order Cellvibrionales; family Cellvibrionaceae; genus Simiduia; species Simiduia sp. The sequence goes on from NZ_JBTUOC010000013.1 coordinate 51,678, forward strand.
ACGTGCATCGAAGTCCAACCGGTTCGACAGGCCCGTGACCGGGTCTTGATGAGAGGCTCGGTGCAGCGATTCGGTGAGCTCAATTTGCTCGGCAAACATGTCCCGAATTTTGGCCACCATGCGATTCATGGCCTGCACCATACTGCGCAACTCGCGCGTGCGCGGCAATTGCTGCTGCTCGGGAAACTCGCGCCGGCAGATGGCCTCGGCCTGACGCTCCACCTTTTTCAACGGCCGCATCAGGAAGTGGAGCGATACCCCGGCCATGCCGTAGGCCAGCACGGCAGTAAAGGCAAACAGCCACAACTGCTCGCGAAACACCCGCCACAAATCCCGGTAGGCGAGCCCAGTGTGACCCACTACCTGAATTTTACCCAGTCGAAACCAGCCGTTAATCACTTCAGACTCGCCCTGGGGCTGGGGAATTTCGATGAGGCGAATAAACCACTGAGGCACATCTTCCACCTGCAGCTGGGTTTCGCGCACTACTGGCTGCTCGCCGTCCAGGCTGGTGTAGCTAATGCGCTGGTAGTAACCCCGGTCGAAAATGACGTCCACCATGGAGCCGATGAGCACCACGTCTTTGTCCTGCGCCGCCTGGGAGATGCTGAATCCCAATGCCGTCGCCGTATCTTGGGCGTGCACCTGCATCTGCTCGAAAAAATGGGTGCGCGCATTAAACACACTCACCGACATGTTACCGGCCAGCAGGATCATGACCAGCAGCGTAATCGCCATTATCAATTGACGCAGTAGACTCACACTCGCTCCTTATGCTTGTTGTGACTGCCGGATACACCGTTGTGGATACCCTAACAGAATAGCAGCCACACCCGCCTGCAAATCCGGCAGGCGGAAGAAACTTCAACCTAAATCTAGACGGAGGCAGGTACCCGAATAATACGTGGCGACGCCGATAAACCGGTACTGGCCATAACATAGAGATCGGGCTTGGCCCGCTTAATTTGGCTGTAGACCCAGCGCGCCTCGGCATCGGTGCGCGTATAAATCACGATCCGCTCACCGGTCTCCGCCAACTCGGCAGCCAGCTGCCCCAAGCGCTCGGCCAGTGTCTCCCGGCGCTCGTCCAAGGCGTCGGCATCCAATTCGATCACTGTGGCCTGCCCCATCGCCAGCAGCCACTGCTCCTGCTGCACCAATCTCAATTTCAGTTGGCGCGCGGCCCGGTTGTCGGGGTTCAGACTCACGGCTCGATCTAGCAGTTTGTAAGCCCGCTCAAAGTTGCCCTTGCTCAATGCTGCATTGGCCAGCGCCACAAAGCGCCGGTCGGCCATGGCCAAGCCGCGCTGGGCCCGCGTGTTATCCGGATCTAGCGCCAGCGCGCGCCGGTACAACTGCACCGCGCTATTGCGCCAAGGGCGGCTGAGCTGGTCGCGGGCCAGAGCCAGATCAGCCGCCGCCACATACTCCAGCGCCTGGGCCGCCGGGGTGCTGGCACTGGGCTGAAACTGCGCCGGCCGAATGCGCTCGGCCACCTGGGCACAGCTCACCAGCACACCCAATCCAAGACCGAGCAACACCCGCCCCAACGCCCGTCGCGTCACTGAAAATCCAGACAAACTTAATCCTGCTAATACAACAAATCACCGTTGGCGCACGGTTTTAGCGCCAACCTTAATGTTATCCTTGGCCGGTTGCGCCAGCGCGCAGCCCTTAAAGACAGCATCCTTTGCCAAACTCAACTGCCAACCCGAGAGAGCCGACCGAACATGCCGACCGCCTCAACGCGCGCACAGTGTGCCTTAACCGCCTCGCCCCTGCCAAGCTTGAAGTACCTGATTTTGCTGGTGTTATTGCTCTGCCAACCGGCGCTGGCGCAGTTTGGCAATAGCAGCAGCCTAGACCAGAGCCCCGAGTTTTTAGCCGTCGAGGACGCCTATCAAAGCTTGCCAACACTGGGCGCCGACGGCCTGCGCGTGCAATGGCAGATCAGCCCCGGCTACTACCTTTATCAGGAGCGCTTTGGCTTACAGCTGGAGCAAGACGGCCAAGTGACTCAGCTCGCGCCCCAGTGGCCCACTGGCAAGCGCAAGTACGACGACTATTTTGAGAAAGAGCTCGAAGTCTATTATGGCCAGGTGGCGGTCACCCTGACCGATGCACCACTAAATCCCCAGCGCAACTTCACCCTGCACCTGGTCTCCCAGGGCTGCGCCGATCTAGGCCTGTGCTACCCACCGCGCAACCAGTCCTTTGGTTATGATGCCGCCAGCCAGACCTTTACCGAACTGCCGCCACTGCTGCCCTCCCAAGCGGCCGCCACACCAGGCGTTGCGCCCGCCCTGCCCGCCAGCAACACCAGCTGGCTGCTGGCGGTTTTGCTGGCCATGTTAGGCGGCACCATCTTGAATCTGATGCCCTGTGTGTTTCCGGTACTCTCCATTAAGGCCCTGAGTCTGGCCAACAGCGGCGAAGACGCCCAACACCGACGTCTGCACGGCTGGGCCTACACCGCCGGTGTGGTGCTGTCCTTCGTGGCCATCGCTGGCGCGCTACTGCTGGTTCGGGCCGGCGGCGAAGCGGTGGGCTGGGGCTTTCAGTTGCAGTCGCCGCTGCTGGTGGCGGGCCTCGTCTACCTGTTTTTTATCCTCGGCCTGGCGTTGTTGGGAATGCTCGAATTAGGTGCCGGGCTGGCCAATTTGGGCAGCGGGCTGGCCAGCAAGGGCGGCCTGAAGGGCTCCTTCTTTACCGGCACCTTGGCCACCCTGGTGGCTAGCCCCTGCACGGCGCCGTTTATGGGCACCGCACTCGGCTACGCCATGACCCAGAGCGCGGCCGCCAGCCTGTCGGTGTTTGCCGCCCTGGGGCTCGGCATGGCATTGCCGTTTTTGGCGTTGACCTATATTCCCAACCTGCACCGCTGGCTGCCCAAACCCGGCGCCTGGATGGAAACCTTTAAAGAGCTGCTGGCCTTCCCCCTGTTGCTGACGGCCATCTGGTTGCTCTGGGTACTGGGACGACAGACCGGCGTGGATCAACTGATCATGACCTTGTGCGGCCTGCTCAGCCTGGGCTTCGGTATTTGGCTCTGGCGGCTCACAGGCTGGCCCGCCCGCCTGCTCGCGCTGGCCGCCGTGGCACTGGCCATTTACCTGCCCGCCTCGGCCAAACCCAGCCCCAGCGACGACGGCTGGGAGCGCTACAGCGCCGCCGAGTGGCAATCGCTGCGCCAGCGCGGCCAACCCGTATTTGTCAACGTCACAGCCGATTGGTGCCTGACCTGCCTCGCCAATGAAAAGCTGGTATTCAGCCAGCGCGCCGTGCAAATAGACATCGCCGACGCCGACCTACTGCTGGTCAAGGCAGACTGGACCAAATACAACCCGGAAATTACCGCCCTGTTGGCGCAATACCGTCGCAATGGGGTGCCGCTGTACCTGATGTTTCCCGCCGACCCCACCACCGAGCCGGAAATTTTGCCGCAATTATTGACGCCAGATATCTTTAGCGATGCGCTGCGCCGCGCTGCACCCGATTTTTAGCAGCAAATTCAAAGAAAATGCCGCCAAAAGGCGGCATTTTTACAGAACTTCCTTAAAGGCGTCGACTTTTGAGCCCATTTGAACGAATTAGGCGCAAAACATGTCGCTAACGTGCATCGTATATTGATACCTCCTTTAAATAAAACAAGCGTTTTGATGCTAACTTCCGCGAACTAGCTGCTAAATATCCAGAAATTAACATTTTGCCCTCTGCAGCGTGGACATGGAGTCACAATTGGGGCAAACTCGCGCTCTGTCTGTGGTCAGCTATCCTGTTTGCTGGATTTTTGACGACGTTCCACCATTGTTCGCAGCTTGATGAGGTGAAAACCCCACAATGGCAACCATTCTGGTGTTACACGGCCCCAACCTAAACCTGCTCGGTACACGCGAGCCCGAGGTCTACGGGGCCACCACCCTGGCCGATATCAATCAGCGTTTAACCGAGCGCTGCCTGACCAGTGGCCATCACTTGCAGGCGCTGCAAAGCAACGCCGAGTACGAGTTGATCGAGCGCATCCACGACGCCAAGCGCGAGCAGGTGGATTTTATTCTGATCAACCCGGCCGCCTTTACCCACACGAGTATCGCCCTGCGCGATGCCTTGTTGGCAGTCGATATTCCGTTTATCGAGGTGCACCTGTCCAATGTGCACGCGCGCGAAAACTTCAGACACCACAGCTACTTTTCCGATGTAGCCGTGGGTGTTATCTGCGGGCTGGGAGCCCAAGGCTACGAACTGGCACTGGAAGCCGCACTGACTCAACTTGCTTAAAACTTTTAACTTTTCCTTAAGAACAGCCGTAAGGCCCAACACAAAGTGAGAGTGTGATGGATATTCGCAAAATTAAAAAATTGATTGAGCTGCTGGAAGAATCTGACATCGGCGAAATCGAAATTAAAGAAGGTGAAGAATCAGTACGTATCAGCCGGGGCAGCAGCCACCAACCCATGATGCCCATGCAGTACGCCATGCAGGCCCCCGCGGCAGCGCCAGCGCCCGCCGCACCCGCCGCCGCGCCCAGCGCAGAGGCGCCCAAAGCCGAGGCCGCCACCAATGGCCACTCGGTGAAATCCCCCATGGTGGGCACCTTCTACCGCAGTCCAAGCCCAGGTTCCGCTGCTTTCGTTGAAGTGGGCAAGCACGTGAAGCCCGGCGACGTTATTTGCATCATCGAAGCCATGAAAATGATGAACCAGATTGAAGCCGATAAAGCCGGTGTCATTGAAGCCATACTGGTGGAAGACGGCGAGCCTGTGGAATTTGATCAACCACTAGTCACCATCGTTTAAACGGCCTCTGGCACACACACGACTGACTAGCAGGAGTTGGTTTCATGTTTGAAAAAATTCTGATCGCAAACCGTGGCGAAATCGCGCTGCGCGTATTGCGCGCTTGCAAAGAGCTGGGCATTAAAACCGTGGCCGTGCACTCGCTGGTAGACCGCGACCTAAAGCACGTTCGACTGGCCGACGAAACTGTCTGCATTGGCCCCAACCCATCGCCGCAAAGTTACCTAAACATTCCGGCCATTATTTCCGCCATGGAAATTACCGATTCCGTGGCCGTGCACCCTGGCTACGGTTTCCTGGCAGAAAACGCCGACTTCGCCGAACAAGTGCAAAAGAGCGGTTTTGTTTTCATCGGCCCAGATCCGGATGTGATTCGCATGATGGGCGATAAAGTGTCGGCCATTGCCGCCATGAAAAAAGCCGGCGTGCCCACCGTGCCCGGTTCCGACGGCCCACTGCCCGACGACCGCGAAGCCTGTCAGGCCATTGCCAAGCGCATTGGCTACCCGGTGATCATCAAGGCCGCTGCCGGTGGCGGTGGCCGCGGAATGCGCGTAGTGCACACAGAAGCCGCACTGATTAACTCCATTCAGGTGACCAAGTCCGAGGCCAAAGGCGCCTTCGGCGACGCCACTGTTTACATGGAGAAATTCCTGACCAATCCCCGGCACGTAGAAATCCAGGTGATGTCCGACGGTCAGGGCAACGCCATTCACCTGGGCGACCGCGACTGCTCGCTGCAGCGCCGCCACCAGAAAGTCTTGGAAGAAGCGCCCGCGCCCGGCATTCCCGACGACGTGCGCGCCGAGGTGCAGGCCTCCTGTGTTAAAGCTTGCGTCGACATCGGCTACCGCGGCGCCGGTACCTTCGAATTTTTGTACGAAGACGGCCGCTTCTATTTCATCGAGATGAACACGCGGATTCAGGTTGAACACCCAGTGACCGAAATGGTGACGGGCGTGGATTTGATCAAAGAGCAAATCAGCGTTTGTGCCGGCAATAAACTGTCGCTCAGGCAGGAAGATATCGTGATCAAGGGTCACTCCTTTGAGTGCCGGGTAAACGCCGAAGATCCGCGCACCTTTATGCCCTGCCCGGGCAAGGTGAATACCTTCCACTGCCCCGGTGGCTTGGGCGTGCGGGTGGATTCGCACATCTACGGTGGCTACACAGTACCGCCCAACTACGACTCGATGATTGCCAAAATCATTACCCACGGCGACACCCGCGAAATTGCCCTGAACCGCATGCGCAACGCCCTGGACGAAGTAGTGATCGACGGTATTCGCACCAATATCCCGCTGCAAAAGGATCTGGTACGCGACGAAGCCTTCCGCAAGGGCGGCGTCAATATCCACTACCTGGAGAAGAAGCTGGGCGAAAGCCACTAACCGCTTCGCGCGTAAAGCCCCGCCCCGGCGGGGCTTTTTTATGGGCGGCAGCCAGCCGCCAGAGCGGAGGATTTAGCCAACTCCTTCGTCTTAACCTTGACCCCAAAATCCCTTGTGAAACGCCAAAGAGAGACGCCCATGATCAGATTACTGAGCGCAGGCCTGTTAAGCCTGGTGACCCTGCTGGCCCAGGCTGCACCGCTGGACCCCAGTCGGGATTACCACAGCCTGTCAAACCCACACCAGGTGTTGACCACCCATTTGAACCTGGACCTCACGGTAGATTTTAAAAAGCGCGAGCTGACCGGCCACGTTATTTTTGATTTCGCCCGCAAAGATCCCAAGGCGAGCGAGCTGGTGTTAGACACCCGCGACATCAC
>NZ_JBTUOC010000014.1:0-131783 GCF_058345725.1 Simiduia sp.
AAACATAGGCATTCATCCAGGCGCCACCGCGCTTGGAGCTGCGCGCGTAGGGGTCGAACAAAAACAGTGCCAGGGTGTCGCCATTTTCTTCGAACACTTCAAAGATGCGCACGTCTGGGTGGTACACAGGCAGGTCTTTGCGCTCTTTAAAGGTAATGCCAAAGAGCCTGGTGGCGGCATAAAAGACGCCGTTTTGCAGCACGTTGTCCAACTCGAAGTAGGGCTTTAGCTGATCGGCATCGAAGTTGTAGCGCTTGGCGCGGACTTTTTCGGCGTAGTAGGCCCAATCCCAAGCGGCCACCTTAAACTTGCCGCCTTCTGCGTCCACCATCTTCTGCAGGTCGGCCTGTTCGCGCTTGGCGTTGGCCACGGCTTTCGGCGTGAGGGTTGCCAGGCGTTTGTTCACCGCTTCGGTGGTCTGCGCCGTTTGGGTTTCCAAACCGTAGGCGGCGTGGTTGGGGTAGCCCAGCAATTGCGCGCGTTCGGCGCGCAGTTTGACGACCTTTGCCAGAACTTCGCGGTTATCGAACTCGCCGCCGCGCGAACCGCGCGCCAGCGAGGCCTTCATGATGCGCTCGCGCACCGCTCGATTGGTCAGCGACGACAGCGGGGGTTGGCCGGAGGTGTTCATCAGGGTGATTACATACTTACCCTCCAGACCGCGCGACTTGGCCTCTTCGGCGGCACTGGCGATGGCGGCTTCAGACAGGCCCGCCAGTTCTTCGGCGGTGTCCACCACGACGGCTGAGTCGTTCACTTCTTTCAGTACGTTCTGGCTGAAGGTGGTGGCCAGGGTAGCTAACTTGCTGTTGTAGTCTTTCAGCTTTTCTTTGTCGGCGTCAGACAGGTTGGCGCCGGCGCGCACGAAATCGCGGTAGTAAATTTCCACCAGGCGCAGCGATTCTGGGTCTAGCTTCAGCTCCTTGCGCTGCTCGTAAATGGCTTTCACGCGCTTGAACAGCTTGGGGTTCAGCAAGATGGCATCGTTGTGGGCCGACAACTTGGGCGCCACGTCGGAGCGTATGGCCTCCAGGGTGTCGTTGGTGTTGGCCGAGGTCATGGCGAAAAAGACGTTGGACACGCGGGTCAGGATGGCGCCGCTGCGCTCCATGGCCACCAGGGTGTTCTCAAAGCTGGGCGCTTCGGGGTTGTTGGCGATGGCTTCCATCTCAGCCAGCTGCTCGGCCATGCCGCGCTCAAAGGCGGGTGCATAGTCTGTGTCTTTAATCTTGTCGAAGGGCGGCAGCTTGAAGTAGAGGCTGCTGTCGGCGAAAAACGGGTTGCTGGCCTCGGCAGTTGCCTGGGCGGACGCTTCGGTTTTGGGCTTGCTCATAGTGTCTTCTGATGTCGGTGCATCCTGTTTGCTACAACCAGCGGCTAATACCGCAATAGCGGTTGCCAATAGCAGGGGAGATCGGGAAATCATGGTCGAGTCCTCATCTGTCTTATTGTGTATGCGTTACCCGGCAATCCTGGCGGGTGTACGGGTGTCTATAGGACGGCTGGCGGCCCCAAAGCCCCAATAGCCGTGCTTCGGTTCAGCGGACTTTACCGGGTGTTGGTCGCAGGACTCAAGTTTGTATGGCCAAGGGCCTACCTCTAAATTGCGCGAGTCAATGAATCAACGAGTTTGTCTGGTATGCCCAAACTTGCTGTGTTTTCTCTATTTTGTGTTGTTGGTTGCCTGTGGTGGCGATGGCTTGTCCGGCCTCGATTTACAGGCGCCTATAACCGTCGACGCCCCGCTCCAGGGTGCGTCAATTAACAATCAAGTCGCACTGACTGTGCAATTTGATGAATCTATAAGTTCCGTCACACTCGGTGGCACCCTGGCTGCAGAGGGCAGCGTGGGTCTGGAAACGACTAGTCAAGATCGCGCTACCCTGGTTATCCGGCCATTAAATGCCTGGCCAGAGGGGCAAGCACAGACCCTGCTGATCACCGTGCTGGATATACACGGCAACCAAGCAGAAACACAGCTGCTGCTGAATGTGGACGCCACTGCGCCGACATTAACGAGCGCGCCCAGCGCGGTGATGGCCGCCGATGGCAGTATTTTGTTGCACTACGATGAAGACCTTGCTGACGGGTAATTGGAGGGCGATTTGGCAACGCAAGCGCAAACCCGCGTGCAGGACGCGCGGTTGCTGGTCATTGAGCCGCTGACGCGCTGGTCGGGTGGCCAGTCGCGTTCGCTGACGGTTACCGTGACCGATGCGGTGGGCAATAGCCGCACTAGCGAGTGGAGCCCGCAAGTGCCGTTGATCTTCGAAAACTTTCAGCCTGCCGATGTGGTGTTGGGGTAAAAAGACATGACGCTCATGGCGGCAAACGATGATGATGGCGACGGTATTGAGGATGCCAACCCCAGCGCGCGCATGCTTGCCAATCCGGGCGGCTATTATTTTGCCGACAATAAACTCATTGTTTCCAAAATCATTAACGGCCGTGTGCTGATCTTTAACGCCCTTTAATCGTATGCGTTTGTCCGGCGGGATTGCCCGCCGGTATCCTGCCTTTAAGTCTTCGGTCTGGTTTACGTCTGGCGCTCCATCTTAGGCGTCTGGCAGATTGTCCATTAAAAAGCGCAATTGGTTGCCCCCCATAACCTTGGTAATGACCGCCGGCGACATGCCTTCGTTGAGCAGTGCCTGGGTTAGCTGCACCAGTTGGCCCGCATGAATAGCTGTAGTCACCGCACCGTCAAAATCCGAACCCAGTGCCACGGCGTCTTCCCCCACCAGATCCACAGCGGCAATTAAGGCGCGCGCAATTCCGGTTGGGCTGGCATCGCAAATGGCACCGGCCCAGAAACCTATGGCGATAAGGCCGCCGCGCTCGGCGATGGCGCGCATTAGCTCATCGGGTAAGTTGCGCGGGCTTTGGCAGTGGTTGTGGGTGCCGGTATGGCTCACAACCAGTGGCGTTTGGCTGAGCGTTAAAACCTCGCGCACCACCGCCGGCGAGGAGTGAGAAACATCGATGACTACGCCCGCGCGGTTCATGGCCGCCACCGCCGCGCGGCCAAAATCGGTGAGCCCGGCCTTATGGCTGCCGTGCAAGGAGCCGCCTAGGGCGTTGTCGAAAAAATGGTGCAGACTCATCATGCGAAAGCCCGCGTCGACCAGGCGCTGGATGTTGGCCAAATCGCCGGCTAGCGCGTGTGAGCCCTCGGTGCCGAGCAGTGCGCCCACTTTTTTGTGTCCTTGTGCTCTGGCAGCCAAGAGTTGGCGCAGATCAGCTTGGCTTTTGATCAGTGTGAGTTGCTCTGGCGCTGTGGCCGCTAGTGTGTGCAGCTTGTGGGCCTGATAGAGCGCGCGCTCGGTAAGATCAGACCAGGTGCGCAGCGGCCAGGCTTGGGCCATGGCCAGCAAGGTGATGTTGTCGCGGCTGTCGGCGTTATTGCTGTGGTAATTCAAACCGGCTGGCGTTTTGGTGACGGTAGTAAACACCTGTAGGGCCACGTTGCCGGCTTGCAGGCGCGGCAAGTCGACATGGCCGCGATTGCTGGCGGCTAAAAGATCGCGATTCCACAGCAGCGAGTCGGCATGCCAGTCGGCAACGAACAACTGTTGGTGCAGCGTCTGTGCGGCCGGCGAGATGGTCAGTAGTCCAGCAGGTTGTACGCGATTCATCTGTCGCTCTGCGAGCGCCGGCCCCAGGGTCAATGCAACGGTTACAAGGGCGGTGATGCCAATGGCTGTGGCCAACAATATTCTGAATGATTTTTTCATCGTTATTTTTCTCGTGTATTACTGACTGGAACGTCAGTGTCTGACTCTTCAGTCAAAGCTGTAAATTGCCGGTTTCTTTTGGTGATTTGGGCGCAAGCGGCTAGCTTTAGCAGTGCGAAGCAGTCCCATCGCAATAAAAATAATAACCTTAGAGGGCAATACAATGAAAACGCTCCTGCGTATTTGGCAGTTGCTGGCAATGGTCAGCGCGCTGTTGTTTTCCATGCAATCACTGGCACAGCTTTGCTTTAATGTGCCACTGCCTACCAACCCACACTACCATTACGACGGCGACCTAGTCATCGCCTCTGCCGATAGTACCGCCATTGCCGCCAATGTGTTTACGCCTAAAAGCACACCGCCGGCGGCGGGTTTCCCTGCGATCATTTTTGTGAACTCCTGGGTGTTGGATGAACACGAATACCTGCTGCAGGCGGCGCGCTTGGCGAAAAAGGGGTATGTGGTGCTGAGCTATAGCGCGCGCGGCTGGGGTTGCAGCGGCGGCGAGGTGTCGGTGTTGTCGGATGGCGACATGGCGGATGTTACCGCTGTGGTGGATTACCTGCAGGCGCGTAACGACGTAGACATCGGAAATATTGGCATCAGCGGTATTTCCTATGGCTCGGGTATCAGTTTGAAAGGCCTGGCGCACGAGCCGCGCATAAAAACGGCGGTGGCCATGAGTACCTGGGGCGACTTGGCCGAAGCGCTGTACGGCAACGACACGCCGCGCTTTTTTTGGGGCAGTTTTCTTACGCTCAGTGGCTTAATTACCGCCAACTTGAGTGACGAAGTGCCACAAAACTATGGCGATCTACTGGCACACCGCAATATTGATCAGGTGCTGGATTGGGCGGCTCACCGCTCGCCCACGACATTTATCGAACAGATCAATGCCCGTCAGGCGCCGGTTTACATTGCCAATAATTTTGGCGACAACCTGTTTCAACCAAATAACATCCTGCGTTTCTTTAGTGCGCTCACCGGCCCCAAACGTATTGATCTGAACCAGGGTACCCACGCCAGCGCCGAGGGGTTTGGCCTGATTGGCTTAGACAACGAAACCTGGGATAACACCCTCGACTGGTTCGATTATTGGCTCAAAGGTATCGACACCGGCATTATGCACAAACCGGTGGTGAACCTGCGCACCGATCTCAACTACTCTGCCGAGGGCTACGAGCAATGGCCGCCGGCAGAGGCGCACACGCAAGTTTATTACTTGGGCCGGCGCGGATTGATCGGGCAGGGTAAATTGCGCGAGTCGCCCTACCAGCCCTGGTGGCCCAATAGCGATACCATTGTTTCCGGCTTGGACTCGGGTGCCTCCACCGGTATTCCTGCAATTTCCGCGCTGTTGGATGGCCACACCGGGTTGCCAGTGCTTTGGCCGCTGAGCTTGACCAATCGCCTGCACGGCATCGTATTTGAGTCAGAACGCCGACTTTGGCCGCTGAAAATTCGCGGCACGCCACGCTTGTCGCTCGAGCTCACCCCGTCGCGCTCGCGCATGCAATTGGTGGCCTATTTGTACGATGTGGACGCCTGGGGCGTGGGCAAGCTCATCACCCACGGACCTGTAACGCTGCACAATGCCGAGCCGGGCAAGCGTCAGACGGTGGCCTTTGAGTTGGTCACCGCCGCTTACGACCTGCCGGCGGGTCACCGGTTGGCGGTGGCGCTCGATACTTTCGATTTGCTTTATGCCGTGCCAACGCTGCAGCTATACAGCGTGACCTTTAACTACGCTGCCAGTTATCGCTCCACCTTGCAGATTCCCCATTTGTAACCGCGAGTGTTATCAGGGCACCCCGCACCTGCCGGCGGCGGGGTGTTGTGCCCTACCTTTGTTCGCCAGATTAATTGCTCTCGTGTTATTGCCTTAACGTCCGTTGTATTTTAAACTTTCAGAAAATACTGAAACTTTAAAAGGTTATACCCATGGCGCAGGCGCAATGGCAAGACTGTGTATTGCATTTTGGCGAGATGGCCAGCCGCTGGGGGTTTAACCGCTCGGTGGGGCAGGTGCTGGCACTGATCGTATTCAGTGAGGCGCCTTTGTGTGCCGACGATATTAGCGAATCGCTGGGTATCTCCCGAGGCAACGTCAGCATGGCGGCCAAAGAACTGCAAAGTTGGCGCTTGATTCGCGTGGTGCGCGAGCCGGGCGACCGCAAAGATTACTACGGGCCGAATGGCAGCCTGTGGGACATGGCGCAGCAGGTGCTCAGCGAGCGCCGCAAGCGCGAGGTCGACCCCACACTCAGCGTATTGCGCAGCCAGTTGATGCAACGCGACGGCCAAGCGCCAGACTATGCCACCGAGCGCATGCAGGAAATTCACGACTTACTGGAGCTCTTTACCCACTGGCTGGACGACGTCCAGCGCTTAAAACCGGAGCAACTGCAGGCGTTGCTAAAACTTGGCGCTGGGGTGGGCAAGGTGCTGGAGCTTAAAAATAAACTGATGGGCTAGCGGGCAGGTTTTTCACTCGGCGCTTTGGTTAAAAAAATAATAACGTCTCTTACGATATTTGGGTGCAACCCTTTCTGCACCCAGGGGGTGGCTTTGCCCTAAATTTAACCAGGAGAGGTTATGGAACCGGAATTGCTAACCACCTTGTTGCTGTCGCGCATCCAGTTTGCGCTGAATATCAGCTTTCACATTTTATTTCCGTCTATCACCATTGCATTGGCGTGGTTGCTGTTTTATTTCAAATTGCGCTTTCAGCTATCGGGCCACCCGGTGTGGATGCGTATTTACCGTTTCTGGGTCAAGCTATTTGCGCTTACTTTTGCGCTCGGCGTGGTGACGGGCATTACTATGAGTTTTCAGTTCGGCACCAATTGGCCGGGCTTTATGGAAACCGTGGGCAATGTGGCGGGCCCTTTGCTGGGCTATGAAGTGCTCACAGCCTTTTTTCTCGAAGCGACTTTCCTGGGTATTATGCTATTTGGTATGCACCGGGTGCCGGCGTGGTTGCACACACTGGCGACATTGCTGGTGGCCGTGGGCACCAGTCTATCCGCGTTCTGGATTATCGCCCTGAACTCCTGGATGCAAACACCGGCGGGATTTGTGATGGAGCAGGGGGTGGCCATGCCGGTGGATTGGTGGGCCATTGTGTTTAATCCCTCCATGCCGTATCGGCTCGCCCACGTGATGCTGGCTTCGGCACTGATGGCTTGTTTTTTTGTGGCGGGTATTTCCGCCTACCGCCTGCGCAAAGGCGATCAAAAACAGGCGCCGCGCAAAGCCCTGCGGGTGACGTTGCTCGCCGCCGCCGTCATCGTGCCACTGCAGATATTGGCCGGCGATTTACACGGATTAAACACGCTGGCGCATCAGCCGCAAAAAATCGCCGCAATGGAGGGGGTGTGGCACACCGAGCGAGGTGTTTCCCTGTTGCTCTTTGCCTGGCCCGATGAAACCACGCAAACCAACCACTTTGCCGTGGGCGTTCCGAAGTTGGCGAGCTTGATTTTAACCCACGACGTCAACGGCGAAATTCAGGGCTTGAATGAATTTGAACTGCATCCGCCGGTAAGACCGGTGTTCTTTGGTTTTCGGGTAATGGTTGGCGTGGGCCTGCTCATGTTGTTGGTGGCGTGGGCCGGCGTGTGGCTGGGTCGCAATCAGCGCACCCTGCCTAGCTGGTTCACCGGTGTGCTGGTGGCCATGACATTTTCCGGTTGGGTGGCCACGCTCGCGGGTTGGTATGTGACAGAAATCGGCCGCCAGCCCTGGTTGGTGTCGGGCGTGTTAAAAACCGCCGACGCGGTCACCGGTTTGGCGCCGGGCAATGTGTCGATTTCGCTCACCGTGTATGCGCTGATTTATGCAGGTTTGCTGGTGGCCTATCTACACACGGTGTTTTACATGGCCCGCAAAGCCGTGGCGGTTGAAGAATATGAAACAGACGATACCGCACTGCCGGTACAGGGAGCCATGCAATGAATTTAGAGATCACAACGCTGGCGTACATTTTCTGGGGGCTGCTGGGCGTATCGGTCTTTGTGTATGCCCTGCTCGACGGTTACGATCTGGGGGTGGGCATGTTGCTCTCGGGCAGTGAGGCCGAGCGCGATCGCATGGTGGCCTCTATTGGCCCATTTTGGGATGCCAATGAAACCTGGCTGGTGTTGGCCGTGGGTATTTTGTTAATTGCCTTTCCCGCAGCCCACAGTTTGATTTTGCGGGAGCTGTACCTGCCGGCGCTGTTGTTGTTGGTCGGTTTAATTCTGCGCGGTGTCTCGTTTGATTTTCGCGCCAAGGCCATCTCGCCATTGCGCCCCTTGTGGGACAGTTGTTTTCGCATCGGCTCCGGCTTGGCGGCGCTGGCGCAGGGGTATATGTTGGGTCGGTATGTCACAGGCTTTGCGGGCGGACTGCCCGCTTTGGCGTTCGCTTGCTTGAGTGCTTTATGCGTGGCAGCGGCTTATGTGTATATCGGCAGCGCCTGGTTGGTGATGAAAACCGAAGGAGCGCTGCAAAGCCGGTCGCTGCGTTGGTTGCGACTATCGGGTGCGCTCACGCTTTTGGGTTTGCTGTTTATTACGGCATTTAATTTGGTGGGCCGGCCAGAAGTGGCACAGCGGTGGTTATCGGGTGCTGGTTTGTGGCTGCTGATCCTGCTGCCGCTGTTGGGCATGATGTGCCTCTGGTGGATTGAACGCGCCCTGCAACAGCTGTACGACACGCCCGATTGCCACGCTACGGCGCGGCGCCCATTTACGGGTGTGGTAGGTCTGTTTTTACTGGCCTTTTCAGCCTTGGGTTATAGTTACTTTCCCTATGTGGTTCCCGGTCAGCTACTGGCCACCGAAGCCGCCAGCGCGGCGGCTTCGCTCACGTTTATTCTGTGGGGCGTCATTTTTGTGTTGCCCATGATTGTGGCTTATACACTGTTTTCCTACCGCGTATTCTGGGGCAAAAGTGAAGACCTGCGGTATTACTAGTAGGTAGAGATTGTAGGCTGTCTGGCCATTCGCCACGGTAGCGTGGCGATGGTCGAGCAGGTATTAACTCTCCGCAATAGCGGCGGCTTGGCGGTTGCCGTGAAAGGATCGGCCTAAATCAATCACGCGTTGCACGGCAAAGGTTGTTGCCAGGGTGCACACCATGGCCAATAGGGTTTGTGTGCTGTTGAGGGTTTGGTAACCCACCAGTGCCATGCCCCAACAAATGAGTGTCCACTGAATGATGTAAAGGCTCGTGACCCGGCGGCTGCAATAGTTCAACAAGCGGGTTACTGATGTGGGCTTTTTCAGCAGGCTGTGAATGGCCCACAGCAATAGCAAGTTGATACCCAGTAAATAGAAGACACCTCCCGGCCCCAAGTGGAAAAAGTCGCCAAAGTGATAGGCAAAGTCTGCGTAACACAGTGTGCCGCCAACGATTAACAGGGGTACAGCGAGCAAAGGCAGGCGGGCGAGTATTCTGGCACCTGGACCGTATTCATTAATGAGCTTGCCCATAAACATGCCAAATAAGATGAAACTCATCCACGGAAACACCGGAAAGTACACCTGCCAACTATCGGCAAACAGCAGCCGCAACAGGTAATCAAGACCGGCAATGCCCAACTGCGCGCCCGCAAAGAGTTTCGCGCACACGGCCAGCATTAGGCCCAGTGTTAGTATGTATCGCTTTTTGGTGAGCAGTGGGTGGGCCAGTGCCAAAAGCAATAGCGATATACCGGCCAATTGCAAAATATCGCCAGTGAGCAACAGATATTGGTATTGCGCGAGGGAGAGCGGCCCCTGCCAGCCATAGGCCTGAATAAATGCCTCTGGCATAACACCTGCGGCGATGGGCAGTACGAATTTCAAACTGTTCAGCATAAAGCCCAGGGTAAGTATGAATAGCCCGCGCAGGGCGCGGTAGCTGGCGGACTGATTGCGCGCCATGACCAGCGATACACCCATACAAATTAAAAACGCAGCGCTGCCCTTGCCAATTACGTGCACCACTGTACCGAGCCACGATTGCGTTTGGGTGCTGTGATCTGCGTACATCCAGAGTGTGTGAACCAGCACCATGAGCAAAACCGCGAGACCCCGGCCCGCGTCTATGGCTTGAATGCGCCCGGCTGTGAGCGCTTGTGCGGAGGGCGATTGGTCAGTGTGTGTTGGTCTTGTCATAGGTGCAATCAGTGTCATCGATGGGCCCCGAATGGCATGGTAAAGTTAAGTGGCCGGGCGATAAAAATGCTCAGCCGTGGATGAGTGCGAAAAAGGCGAGGTTTGCAGGCCCTTCGCAGTAGAATTATTGAGCGGGCAGCTGGCACAGGTGTCGCCGCTTACTAGAAAATCTTTGCAGCAGGCGCGGCGCAATAAATTACCGCTGAGCACTGGCGGCACTGAAGTGTGTGTGCTGTTGCGCCTATTTGAAAAATCTGAGCAGGCTTTTCGCGGTTGCCAAAAACTTAAGGGGTTGCCTTTTCGATCAGTTAGCCCTGCAGCTAGGCACCAATTGCGGCCGGTTTTGGCGAGCCAGTGATCATCTAAGCCTCTGGCCTCGGCAAAGGCTTTTAGGCCGAAGATGAAGGTGTCGGCAACCAGGCCGCGGCTATTGGGTTTGTTAATCCTTGGGATTCTTACTGAATCTTTTTCCTGGTCTATGTTCGACTCAGTTCTGATTGTGTTGTATCCCCGTGTTTGAGGGCGTTGACTTTTTTCATACTCAATAAACGCCTGCAATAGTTGGTCAACAAAAGGCGCGAAGGAGGCTGCAGTAATCGCCAGTGCGCGGCAATCGGGCTGCATCGCATAGGCGCTGGACGGGCTTGCCAGAATGCGCAGGCTACTGTCTGTCAACAGTTTGAACGCCATGCGCTCAACCGGCAGGGCGGTATCAAGCCCGTGCACTGCTGCAATAGCCATGTAGACAGGTTGCCAAATCATTTGCCGCCAAACGGCGGTGGGCCAATAGTCGGCCCGCGCGTTTGGGCAGCGGGTTTTCACTTGCGCAAACATTGCGTCTAGAAGGCAATGCAGTAGCGCGTGCTCGCCTTCAATGATGTGGTGCAAGGGCAGCCGCAGATTAACCGCGGCATTGCTATCCGCCAATTGAAGGCCGCCGTGCATGGCCTGTGCAACAAGGTTCAGTTGGTTGCGCCAGCGCGCCGGCCTGGTTTGCCCGAGCGGGTGACTGGCGAAATGCGGACTCATGGGCAGTCAGGCCGGAATTGTTGTGTTGTCTGGCGTTTTGGCTGAAGTGCTTGAGGCTGTCGCGGCTGTTGGGTCTGTGCGCATTTCAATGGCGCTGCGTCTGCGAAAAGCAGCCAGCGGGTTGGTCAGGCGCCCGTGCAGCGTGAGGCTTTCGGCTGGATTTTCCAGATTCACCATTTGCAAGTTGTTTTTCAGTTGCAGGCGGTTTAAGCACGACAGTGAAAAATCATCGGCAAAGAGATCGTAGTGTTGAAAGCGCTGTGCCAATGCCGGGTGATCGTCTTGATATTGGTAAACGCTTTCAGCCACCAACTGCCAGAAGTCCCGGTGGCTGAGCTCGGTATGCTCGTCCACTATGGCGGCCAGGAAACGGAAGTAGCAATCGAAAACATCGGTAAAAATAGCCAGCAGCTCCATGTCTTCTGGTAGCGTAATGGCAATGCGCGATACAGATTCCGGTAGTGCCATGTCGCTGTTCTGCAGGCAAATTTCTTCGCCAATGTCTTTCATAAAGACGCCCGTAGGACGGTGGTTTTCCAATACTAAAATGAGATTTTCGCCGTGGGGCATGAACACCAGTTTGTATTGGTAAAAACAGTGCAAGAGTGGCGTGAGGTAGGCGCGCAGGTAGTCGGCTAGCCAAGCTTGGGTGGAAAGCCCCGAGGCTTTTATCAACGAGGGTAGCAAGGCCTGGTTGTGTTCATCTACGTGCAGCAAAGCTGCCATGGTCATTAGGCGTTGGTTTGGCTGCAAACGCGTGGTGGGATTTTCCCGCCAGAGTGCGGCCAGCATACGGCGATAGGGGTTATCGCCCACCAGCGCGCGATCGTAATAGGGTAGCTCGTAGCCGACGGAAGCCACTTCGCGCAGCATATCGAAGCCGAGTGATTGCAGGTAGCTGTCGCCATCCACCAGCTCGCGCAACCACTGATTAATGGCGGGCGTGGCGCGCATGTAGTACGCGGATAAGCCGCGCATAAAGCCCATGTTCAGTATCGACAGTGCCGTTTTCACATAGCGCTTGTGCGGCTGGCTGGCATTAAAAAAAGTACGTATGGATTGCTGGGCAAAATAGGCGTCGTCGCCGTAACCCAGCATAATGAGTTTACGGCTGGCAAGTTCCGGCGCGTAGACACTGGCAAGTTTGTTAAACCACTGCCAGGGGTGCACGGGCATAAGCCAATAATCACCGGGGTTGAGGCCCTGCGCGAGCAATTGGTTGTCGAACAGTTCGCGGGTACTGAGATCCAGCTCCTGTTCAAAAAGTGTTGTGGCATCTAAATCCGGGGTGCAGGCAAAATGTGCGCGCGATTTGTGCGCAGCCAGCCACAGCAGTGTAATGGGGGCGCCGGTTTCCGGTGCGAAGGCGCGGTAGTCTGCGGCATCGAAGCCGATGCGGCCATTGTTGGCAATAAAGCAAGGGTGGCCCTCGGTCATTGCTGCCTCGATGGTTTGGAAGTCCGCTAGCGCCAAGTCATCTGCGTTCATGTGCGGCCTGTGCAGTTTGAAGGCTGCGCTGCACAGGGTGCTGGTAATTTCCTCGAGATATATTGGAAAGCGCTCTTTGGCGATACCCAGATAACCGCGAATTTCCAAAATAAAAGCGATGGCATCCAGCGGCTGTGGTTCATTGTTAATAAAGCGGCTGATGGAGGCTGCCTCTATGTGCCAGTGATCGAGCGATAAGCGCCGGGCCTGGAAGCGGTAATACACGGTGGCTTGTGCGCACTGTACTTCGGTGGTTGCGCTCTTTGTGCTGCCGGATAAATTAGTTGGCAAGGGCGTGAACTGGTACCAGTGTAGGTCTTCGGCATGGATTTGCTCTGTGGTGCCGGACTCTGTACCTGCAGCTGGCATACGCTCCGGCTCAAGGATGCGTTCGTGTGAAAGCTCCGACAGCGCCTTGCGGATAAGGTTGCGATTCACCTGGGCCCAGATTTCCGGTGTTAGCGATTCGCCCGCAAGCGCCGGTGTATCTAACATGGCTTGTGGTCCTTGGCGCAGATTATCCGCCTTGTGTACCAGTACGTCTGGGGCCGCAATGCGCTCGGCTACCGTCAGGGCGGCGGAAAACTGAGCGCGAGTGCAGTGGGCGAGGTAGGCGGTCTTTTCGCCCAATTGAATGCGCTGACTGTGAAAAAATCCCACGCGCTTATTGAGCCTATGGATTTTGTGATTGCGAAAATCCGGCTCTACCACCACGCGCTGGATTGAGGCGTCAGAAAAAAGAAAGGCCATCACACTCTGCATCACTGCCAGAGAGAAACCGTGCTGCGGCGTGTCGGTCGGCGCTAGCAACAGGTGCATACCGATGTCGCCCGCTTGTGGTGTGTAGCAATCGGCAATCGGGTCTTGGTCAACGCTATAGCGCTCCACTAAAAACAGCGGAGGGCCATTGTCGCAGTCCATGTCGCAGCCTAAAAACACCGCGCGGCCGGGTTCTGCCAACATCGCCTGATAACTTGCCTGTACCTGGGCTTGTGAAAAGTGCTGCATACCCCAGTAGCTGGCATAGGGTTGGCTCACCCAGCTGTGTATCAGTGCACTATCGGTTTCTGGATTAAGCGCGCGAAATCTAAATTGCTTACGCTGATAACTGCCACTGGCAATTGGGTTGGATACACCGGCGGTTTGTGGGTGTGTGAAAGTTACCATGTGATTCATAGTGGCCTCCTGCATGTGTTTATTGGGGGGTGGCTTGAGGGCTTGCCTCAAGTGGCGACGGCGAAGGCTCAGTGGCCGGGGTTGTAGATGATTTACTGTGCGTTTGTGTACCGGTATTGGCGGCTTGAATCTGCCTAAAAAACAGCCCATAAAACAGCCCCAGCGCGATTGCAAAACCGATAAAGGCCGCGCCAAAGGTGTACACCAGACCGAGTGAGTCCACGACCAGCCCCACGCTAAAGCTCGCGCCTATAACGCCCAAGTTTTGAAAGAAATGCACTTTGCTGAAGTCGGCCGCATATTGTTCGGGCTGGCTGCGTTCAAACAGAATGACTTCCAGGCGCACCATGAATTGGTAGAGCCCGTAGCCGAACAAGCAGCGGCCAATTACAATCAGGCTACTATCGCCGCTGCCCTGTAGCACTAAGCCCACCATGGCCACCACCGTGCCCAACAATATTTTTTGAAAATGCCTGTGCGCGCCTTGAAAGAAATGGCTATAGGTGAGGCAGCCGAGCGCAATCCAGGCGGGAATGCTATAAACCAGCGCACTTAACAGTTTGTGATTGATGCCGCTAATGTGCTCCCAGTAGAGTGAGAAGTAGGGTCGCGCCATAAACGCGCTGAAGTAGAACAGCGCAGAGACCATGCACACCTTGAGTACCCAGCTATTAAAGCCTAAGCGCTGGTAGAAGGATGTGGGTAGCGCTTTGTACGGTGAGCCAGTTTCAGGTTCCAGTGAGGCAGTGGCAGCGGTTTTTTTCCAGGTCAGTTTAAGGCGCGCAATTAGCCACAGGCAAATGAGTACTTGCACAGCATCGGAAGTGGCCATTACGTAGTACACCGACTGTGCGGCGAAGTATTGAATAATCCAGCCGCCCACCAAGGCACCGCCAATGGCGCCAAAGTGCACTAGTACTGAAAACAGCCCAGCCACATTTAGATGTTGATCTTTTTCTTCCAGGCGCAGCACATAGGGGTAGATCAATAGGTAGCTGGCTTTAAAAACCAGCATCAATTGCGATGCAATCCAAAAGCCCACGAGTGAATCGGTTTGAGCGCAGTAAAGGCCGAGGGTGCCGGCGGCAATTTGGGTCCCAACCCATAGGTGCACTTCATCCACCCAGCGGGCCAGCCGCGCCCACAGGGGAAAGGCCGTCATCACCGTAAAGCAGCAGGCAGCGATATAGGCGCCTACATGGGCGGCGGAAGTTTCTGCAAATGCCTCGGCAAAAAATTGCGGGTAAAACGGCAGTAGCAGTGTGTCGGCCACAACCGATATTAGCGTCAGCGCAATGAGCGTGTACTTTAGCGACATCAGGCACGCACCTCTTGGCCGGCCGGTGCGTAGCTAAATGCCGTGTTGGTTTCTGGGTTGGCAGAAAATGTTTGAAAGGCGATGCGCTCTTCGATGGGGTAGGGCGCGTAGCCGAGAATTTCTCGTAGAATGCAGCTATTGCGGTAGCAGGCCATGCCTAAGTCTGGCGTGGCAAAGCCGTGGCTGTGTAGCTCGGCGTTTTGCACAAACAGGGTTTTTCGATCATCGATACTGTAGTGGCGATCTACCGAAAAGCGGCCCGGTGCCTCCCAATTAATGTGGTTTTGAATACCGCGAATAAATTCTGGCAGTCGGTATTTATAGCCAGTAGCCATCACCACAAACTGGGTGTCGATCTCGAAGGATTGCCCTTGCTCTTCCTGTAAAAACGTCAGACTCAGTGCGCCGGGCTGATCGCGTACCCGTTGTAGCGAAGCATTGGTGGTAATGCGGGCATCGAGGGGGCCATTAAGCCGTTTGATATACATCAAATCGTAAATGGCATTGATCAGTTCGCTATTGATGCCTTTGTAGAGTCCATGTTGTTGTGTGAGCAGCTTGGCGCGAGTTGCCGCCGGTAGCTCGTAGAAGTAATCCACATAGTCGGGCGAGGTCATCTCCAAGGTGATCTTGGTGTACTCCAGCGGGAAAATGCGTGGCGAGCGGGTGATCCAATTCAGTTGGTAGCCTTTACCGTCGATGTCCTGTAGTAGGTCGTAAAAAATTTCGGCGGCACTTTGGCCGCTGCCCACCAAGGTGATGCTCCGTTGCTTTTGCAATTCATGTTTTTTAAACAGGTAGTCCTGGCTGTGCATAACGCGCTCTCGTGGGCGAGCACAGGGGGCGGGCAAGTTGGGCACTGGACCAGTACCAAACACCAAGCGGCGGGCGAAGTACTCAGTAGTTTTTTGAGTGGTTGGGTGTTGCGCCAGTACCCGGTAGCACTGCTGCTGATCTTCCCAGCTGATGTCTAGGGCCTGTTGGTTGTACACCACGTTGTTCAGCTGTGCGGCGGCCCATTGGCAGTACTGATTGAATTCTCGGCGCATCAGGAAAAAGTTTTCCCGAATGTAAAACGCGTACAGGCGCCCTTGTTGCTTGATGTAATTCAGAAAGCTCAGCGGGTGGGTTGGATCTGCCATGGTCACCAAATCTGCCATGAACGGGGTTTGCAGGTGGGCGGCTTCCAACATTAGGCCGGGGTGCCAACTGAACTCCGGCTTGCGCTCCAAAAACAGGCAGTCCAATTCCTTGAGGGTAGATGACAAGCAGGCCAACCCCAGATTAAAGGGCCCGAGCCCAATTCCGATAAAGTCATGCACGCGCGGCTGCATTGGATCTACCTCCTGATAGTGAATGGCCATCTGAGTGGCGGCAATGTCCTGGTGGTGACGCGAGTGCCACCGGGCACATCAGAGCGATGCGCAGTAAGATGCGTATAGTAATGATAATAATAATGATTCTCAATAAATAATATTAAGTTGGCGTTAAAACCGTCCCGTTGGCACAGGCGAAAGTGTCTGGGCGGTAGGGAGGGTGCACGCTTTATGATTGGCCGGTACGCAGGTTCCAAGATCTCAGGTTGATGCTTTCGCGGCGGCCGTAATCGAGGGGCAGAGGCATCAGTGTTGCATCCGTTGGTGGTGCCAGTAGGGCGTCGAGTGGTCTCAGTCTTGGCGCTAGCGCCGCGTCCAATAGTGGGCGTGGCAGATGGCTACCGTGAGTGCTCTCGATTATCCTCAGGTTGGATCGCAGGCGGTGTCGGTTTCAGCGCAACAAGTGGTGTGGTTGTTGGAACCGTTGGTGTTGCGCTGTTGTAAGCCGGTTAGCGCGCCTATGTTTTGTGGTTCGACTTCACAAGCCTATGTTGTGTCATACACCTTTCAATCCCCTGGGCTGGCCATCGGTAAGCTGGCGCATATATCTCTCATCAGACATTGAAATCTCCCTGCGGATATTGTGGTAATTAAATTCGAATGTATAATGCGAATCATTATTATTACCAATACATCGGGAAGATCATGAATCGTCGTTTGCTTGCATTGGCCGTTAGCGCCTTTACTTTGAGTTCTGCCACTGCTATGGCCCAGGCCAAGGACAGCGGTCAGGAATTGGAAACCGTGAGCGTCATTGCGACTCAGTCGCGCTTTGGCGCTACTAAGTCGGATACGCCCATTATGGAGTCGGCGCGCTCTATTTCTGTGGAAACGGCGGCCATGCTGGCCGATAAAGGCGCCCTGAATCTTTCTCAGGCCACCACTTACATGGCTGGCGTAACTGGTGAAACCTACGGCTTTGCCACCCGGGGCGACTGGGTGCGTTCGCGCGGTTTGGATGTGCCGCGCTACCGCGATTCCATTCAGGAATTGTTTGGCAGCTATAACAGTACTCGCGCCGAAGTGTTTACTATGGAACAGGTGGAAGTGCTGAAAGGACCGGCCTCTGTGTTATACGGGCAGGGCTCGCCCGGCGGCATAGTGAACTATGTCTCGAAAACCCCTAAAGCGGAAGCTGCGGGTGAGTTGAGTGTGGATTTTGGCAATTACGATCGCAAGCAGCTACAGGCCGACTTTACCGGCGCACTCAGTGAATCTGGCGATTGGTTGTACCGCGTGGTGGCGCTGGCCCGCGAAAGTGACTCGCAAGTGGAGTATGTGGACGACAACACCCGCGTGCTGATGCCCTCCATTACCTACACGCCAACAGATGACAGCAGTTATACGCTCATTGGCATGATGCAAGATACCGATAGCGACACCGCCTCGCAGTTTATTCCCATTCAGGGCACCCTGGAGCCCTTGGCAGACGGTAGCTATCTCGATCAGGATGTGTATGTAGGCGAACCCGCTTTTAACCGCTACAACACGCGCGCCAACCAACTGACCTTTTTGATGAACCAAGCCCTAACCGATGCATTAACGCTTGAAGGTACGCTTTTGTGGCGTGAGGGCGAAGCCGATTACCACCAGGCCTGGGCGGTGTTTACCGGCGCGGGCAACAGCCGTTACTTAAACGATTTGGTGGGGGCGCCCGTGGCCACCAGCACCACCGTGGCGCGCAGTTTTTATCAGGCTGACAACACCTTCGATCAAGCCGCCGTCGACGCGCGGTTACGCGGCGACTTCAGCACCGGTGAATTTAACCACGAGCTGATGCTGGGCGTGCAATATCAAACGGTAACCACCGATACCAATCGCGCCTATTACTACGGAGGCGGTGCCCTGCAAGGCGACTTCTCTTTGGCGTTGGACTTGGCCAATCCCGTGTATGGCAATGTGCCCGACCAATCAGCGCTGGATGCCCTGTATGTAGACCAACCCGAACAACAGGTAAAAGATGCAGGCGTTTACCTGAACGATTACATCAGCTGGCACAATTGGCGCATCACCTTGGGCGTGCGTCAGGATGAAGTAAAAAATGACGTAAGTAATACCACCCAAACCGATCGCGCCACATCCTTTGGCACGGGTGTGTTGTACGCGTTCGACAATGGCCTCTCGCCCTATGTGAGCTACGCCGAATCCTTTAATCCGGTGATTGGTGTTGATAGCAATGGCGATCAGTTAAACCCTGAAGAAAGTCGCCAGTACGAAGCCGGTGTGAAGTACGAGCCCGAAGGCGTGCCCGCACTGATAACACTTGCGTATTTCGATATTGAAATTTCCAACCTGCCAAACCCCAACAGTTTGCCCGCAACGGCGGGTCAACAGCAGGGCATTTCAACTTTGAAGGGCCTGGAGCTAGAGGCGCGCGCACGGCTGGGCGAGTTTTATGTGCAGGCGGCGCTGTCGTCATTGGACGCCAAAGATCCAAACGGTTTTGCCCTGGCCGCCACGCCGGAAAGCCAGGCCGCGCTGTGGGTAGACTATCAGCCAGAGCGTATTTCCGGCGTGAAAGTGGGTGCCGGTGTGCGTCATGTAGGTGCCAGTATTTCTGAAAACGACAGCTTGCGTTACAAAACCCCGGCCTACACCTTGTACGATGCCATGATCGGCTATCAAGTGAATCACTGGGCCTTCAGCTTGAATGCGCGCAATCTTACCGATGAGCAGTACCTCACCAGTTGCCTTACGCGCGGCGACTGCTTCCCGGGCCTGCGCCGTTCTTTGGTGGCCAAGGCCAGCTATAATTTCTGATGGCCTGCGCCGAGGACAGCCCGCAGTGAATGCGGGCTGCATGTTTTATGGAAAGCGTTTTGTTGTTAGCTGCCCTGATGCTCACGCTAGTCGGTGTTGGGCTTTTATATTGGAGTTGGCAGCAGCCCCGAAATCTGCCTGGGCTTGTCACAGTGGCTTGGGTGTTACTGCTTCTAAGTAGCTGGCCATGGACTGCCGCAGTGGGTGTTGAGTTCGGCGTCATTTTCACACTCTTTAGCGTGCCCCTGTGTGTGTGGCTCATACTCGCGCCGCAATGGCAGGGCAGCAAAAATACTCACTACCGTCTGAAAGCTCGCGCGCGCTTTCGGGCATCGGTTGATCGGACGGCTGTTGATCAAGGCAGCTATTCATTAACGCAAGACGCGCAAGTTGTACCCGCAAGGCGGGCCTGGAAGCTTGTGTTGCGCGCGCTGGCCCTGCTGTTATTTACCGCGCTTGCCAGCACGCTGGTGTCGGTGGCATTGGTACAGCTATTGCCAGTGAGTCACCTTGCGCGCCTTATTTGGGCGCTGGGGCTCCAAACGCTATTTTGGGGTGGCCTGGCCATTTGGTTGTGTGGTGCGGCGCGGCTGCGCACACCGGTGGCCTGGTCTGCCGGTGCGGCTATATGCTCGTCGGTTTTTTTGTGGATATTGGCGCTTTGAATCTGTGGGTGTTGGCACGTTGATTATGTTGAAAGAAAAGCTATTGGGCTGGGTAAAGCCGGCCCTTGCCGGTCACCGTTGGGTAGGGATTTTTCTAGGCGCGCTGTTGTACGCCATTTGCCTATCGGGCACGCTGGCGGTGTTTTACGAAGAGATTGAGCGCTGGGAGCAGCCGCTGGCTGAGCCTTATAAAACCGTCGATCCCGCAGCTGCCGAGCGCGGGTTTAACCGCTGGTTTGGCGCCATGAGTGAGCCGGAAGATCACCTCTACCTGGTATTTCCCTCAGAAGCTCTGCCTATGATGAAGGTGGCCGACAGTCAAGCCGGTTACTACCTCACCGCCAACGGCGAACAGGGGCCCCGTGCCTATGATGATTTCTCCCATTTAATTACCGGCTTGCACATTAACCTCCATCTGCCGCAGCGCATTGGCATGATTGTGGTAAGTGCGGCCGGTGCCCTGTTGGTGGGTTTGATCATCTCGGGTTTTTTGTCGCACCCCAGCATCTTGCGCGATGCGTTTCGATTGCGTGTGAATAAAAGCTACCAACTCAGGCAAGTGGATTTGCACAACCGATTAAGTGTGTGGGGCAGTCCCTTTTACTTGATGATTGCCGTAACCGGCGCCTATTTTGGTGGTGCCCTGTTGGTGATGAGTGTGTATGCACAGGTATTTTACGGCGGCGATCAGGAAAAAATTATTGAACAGGCCTTTGGCGCAGAACCCCAAGTCACACAAACCATAGCGGTACCAGAGATTGCCAAGGCTTATACCCAATTGGCGGCATTGTCGCCCGGGGGCAAACCGCTGTTTATGATTTTGCACGACGCCGGTACAGAAAGCGCCTTCATGGAATTTTTTGTACAGCAACCCGGCCGGCTGATTTACTCGGAAAATTTCTCGTTCGATTTGGCGGGCAACTTTATCCAGCGCGATGGATTCTCAGACGGCCCGGCGGCCAAGCAAGTGATCTACTCGGTTTATCGCTTGCACTTTGGCCACTTTGGCGGCTTGTGGGTAAAAGTGCTGTATGTGGTGCTGGGGTTGGGCCTAACGGTGGTGTCGGTATCCGGCATTAACATCTGGCTTGCCAAACGCGGGCGCGCCGACGGGCTGGATCGTCTATGGGCTGGTTTTGTGTGGGGGCTGCCACTGGCGTTGGCACTGAGTGCGCCGGTGCAGGTGTTATTGCACGGGCCAGGTGTGTGGGTATTCTGGTCGAGTTTGGTGGCGTTGTGCGCAGCCACCTGGTACCAGCGCGACGCGCTGACTATCAAGCGCCGCTACCAAGTTGCAATCGGCTGGGTGTTGCTGGCATTGCTGGCGGGCTATAGCGCGCGCTTTGGCAGTGCAGCCTTTGCGGGCGTGGCATTAGCGGTGAATGGCGTACTGCTGCTACTGGCTTTGTGGTGTTTGTGGCGGCGTTTGCCCGCTGGCCCTGCGGAAATATCGACAGTCGTCGCCAAGTCGGAAGCCTAGGTCGAGGGGGATGATGTAATAAAACCGCATTGCGCGGTTTGGTTCAGGTTGGCTAAGGCATTTAATCCAGAAAGTGTGTCCAATGTTGAATCATTATTGGCATTCTATGCCTCAGATTAATAGGTGGATGCAGCATTTACCATTGCAGCGTTAACGACCGCCGACTAGTGAAGTAGGGCTAAGCGCTGTGTAAAAAAGATAACTTCTGCGCGCAAGACGCCGGCGGTGGATCGCTTGACGGGTAGTCGTGCTTTAATCGCTAACGAAAATATCAGAACAAATGCGAGCCATATTGGACAACGCGTGGCCTTAGCTATTTTGTCAAACCACGCATTACATGTCCCGGTTTTAGGGCAATCGCTTAAGCCAATACGTTTGGTGCGGCGGACCAGCCCGCGCTGCCATCAACCGGCCCTGCGGGGAGTGGGTGGTAGACGTGCGGCCCATGGGTGTGCCTGTCAGCTCTGACGATCCACCAGCGGGTAATGCAATCTCTTGGGATCGTCAAAAACACACTTTCGCGGTGCGCAGGCGTATTTAGCACTTCCACACCCGTTCTCGCGCCCACGTTGAGTTCGTAGACATAACCCCTGGGTGCATTGTTGCCCGTGAAATTAGCAAATCCCGGTGGTACTGGGCCCACGGGATTGCCGAGCGCGCGTGCGGCGGGGCCTGCCTGTATGGCCAGTGCTTGGTCGTTGGTTGTTGAAATGGTATCGGTGTTGGCGTTGCCGTCAAACCAGGGTTGGTAATTGGAAAAATGGCCAATGTGCTGGGCGCCAAAACCGGCGCAGTTTGGTACCGCTAGCAATTGTTCAGGGCTGCGAGTATCGCCACGCAGTAGCGGTGCAGCGCCAACGCCGGCGGGCTGTGCGCGGTGAGTGAATATTGCGCCATTTGGAAACTCGTACCAATTGCCGTTGGCGCTATTGGGGAGTGCGATCTCGAGGGCTGACGTCGTATTAACTAGGCCGTTGTGGACTATGGTTGCGCAGGCGTCTTCAGCATAGTGGGCGGAACAGTAGCTCCAGGCTACTTTCCAGTAGAGGGTGCGTACCGCCGGCGCGCGTTGAATGGCTCCACCGCGAGAATGACCGGCATCTAGCCAAGCCCTGCTAGCCCTCAGGACTGCTTCCACGTGAGGGTCAACATTCATCCAAACGGGAAAGGCACCCGCCGTAGCAACGGGCCAAGATTGGCGCAAATTGGCTACGGCCGCATCTAAAGTGCGAATACCCGCCAAGCGGCGACTGGCGCCAGGAACCGCTGAAAAAGTCATAAAGTCGGTCAGAATTTGCTGCATTCCCTCAGAGGAGCACTGGGTTCGCGCATTCGTTGGCTGTACGCGTGCCCGTTCGCGGGCGAGGTTCAATACAGTTTGATTAACGGGCATGGTCACTGTTCCTTGTCGGTAGTTAAAACACCGTAGTGCGGTGTTTTCTGTGGCTAGGTTGAGAGCCGTGTAATGGTGGATGTTGCAGTTCGGTAAATAAGGTGTTGATGTTGTAAATTGGCTATACGTGTCACGCGGTTCTGCGTAGGCGCGCTCGAATCGCCAGCATGCCAATCAACAACCGGGATCTCCATTACCTAGGGCGCCAATTTGAGGGCTTGGGTGCCAGGGTAAGTCTATTGTCTGCTGTACCCATTGACCTCGCGCTCGTGGCTACTAGAGCCCATTTATCTTAGTTGAAAAAATGTGCTCTATAGCAAGATCCTCAGTGAGAGTTGGCTGAATGGCGATGTGTGGTGTGCTTAGTAAAAAATAATGAGCGCGAGAACTACGCTCATGCTTTTACATGTTTACAGCCCTGTTGACCAGCGCTGCGAACACATGCGTTGTATGCCGACACTTTTCCACCACTGACCGAAAATCGGTGCACTCGGGGTCAAGAAGTAGGCATCGTGGGTGCTGGTTAGAATCTGGAGGGTTATACCGCAGGTTCTTGGGGAAGTTTGCAATCGTCGCACCGGTGAACGGGCGGCGCCATGCTTGGTAGAGTCAAATGGAAATGCGCACAGTAGGGAGTTTAGTGTTGTACAGTGTGGTGCTGTTGCTCGGCATCGCTATGTTGTTCAGAGCTTGGCCAACGGATACGGCTTACAAAGTGACATTCCCCCGAGGCGAAATCTCCCCCGTTGTTCGGCTTGCATTAGACAGCATGTATGGCGCAACCGTGGCGAGACAATCTGACAGGGCTAGAGCAGATAACCCCGGTGTTGACGGCTTGCTGAAAATTGTAGAGCGCCCTAAAGTTGAATAGCGTTAACTCGGTGTATCTAATTACCCCGCTTGGCTCGGGCGACAATTTAATGACCATCAGCTTTACGGCCTAAAATATAGGTTGTAATTCCTAGGGGCTCAGTGTGTATTTCATGATTTAACTCTGCGGCAAGTGCGTTAACATTCATTTTTTCGGGTTAAGCCAAAAATCTAAAGCATTTCCAGTAATGCGCCAATGATTTTAACTGGGGCGTTTAATTGAATAATGATATTCCTGGATCTATCGCTGCCTGTTGTCACCTCAATTTTCTCATTGTGTATCGCGACATCGCAGCAAGCACTTAATTTGATGCATGTGAATAGTGTTATAAAAGAAAACCCTTCATGATAATTAATGCCGGATTTGGTCGATGGCTTGGAAGTCAATGCAGTGGGGAATAAAGCGTCTGGATTAATGCGGTTGCTGGATGTGATATCGACTAGAGTACACCGAGTGCCATTAGACTTTCCTTGCCGAGTTGTACGCGAATGCCTGCGTCGGACGCCTTCAAGATGTCTATGTTCATTGCAAAAGTATACGTTTGGCCATCCTTTTGTACCCAGCCAACCCACCATCCGACGCCTGGATCTGGCGCATTCTCCCAGCCAGTTTTTCCATGCAG
The DNA here is from genome assembly GCF_058345725.1 of Simiduia sp. Lineage (NCBI taxonomy): Bacteria > Pseudomonadati > Pseudomonadota > Gammaproteobacteria > Cellvibrionales > Cellvibrionaceae > Simiduia > Simiduia sp. The sequence goes on from NZ_JBTUOC010000014.1 coordinate 24,056, forward strand.
TTGCCAGTTGTCACCCTGTTCGAGTAGTACAATGTCTCGTACAGTCTGTTGAATGTCTTCGGCTACTGGCAGCTTGCTTTGGGCTAATCTGGCCAGAAATTGTGTTTGTTCGATTGCGCTAATTTGCAAAGGGCCCTGCAGCCAAAAGGTGTCGACGGATGTACCGATATCCTTGTTGCCATAGTCAAGCTTGGCAACAAATTCGTGCATTTTTTCGTGGCCGATACGGCGGGCTAGCGCCTGATAAATCGTCGCGTTTGACAGCGCGATGGCTTCGCGCAGTGCCATGTCTTTTTCCCAGCTTGCGAAGGGTTGTGGTTTGCCGCCGTAGGGCAGCACTTCGTCAACACTCTTTACGGCTCCGACGGACAGGCCAATCAAACTATTCGGAATCTTAAATGTAGAGGCGGGCACGTAGCGCACCGAAGCGCGAGCCTGGTTGTAACCCGAAAACTCTCCGGATTCGACATCATAGAGTACGAAGGTCCCTGTTATACCAGCGCTTTTGAATAGATCGCCAACCTCTGGGCTGTCCTCCCAGCTGGATGCGCAACCTTGCAGAGTAAACAGTGTGACTAGCACAGTTAATAATAACTTCATGGCGTTTACGATTTCACAGTTAATCTAGTCGGTAGGCTGGCGCCGTACCCGCGGGCAGAGTGAGAAATTTGAGCGCATTGTAGGGCAGAAGTTCCAAGATATCACTTACTGTTAAATTTGCGGTAAGTTGAGATTTATGCAGGAGAAAGAGGTGGTCTGCAAGTGGTCGAGACCCTTAGCGAGCCAGCGGGTCATGCATTAATTCTAAACAAAGCGCTGGCTGATTTTAGTGTTGCGAGTGGCGTAACAAAGGGCTTGGACAGTTCGGCTGCACGTCACGGCACACCTACTCCCAAGCCCTTGGACAACAGCGTGAGACCCTTAAATGTTGCTCCCCTGTTGCTCGCGCTTAACGGATTTCAAATCCGCATCCGACATTAAAATATCTTTGTAGGTGCCACCGGCCGGGATCATTGGGTAGACATTTTCCTCGCGGGCAACAATCACATCCAGCAGATAGGGTTGGTCGGGATCGGCTAGCATGCGCTCGAAGGCGGCGGGCAGGTCTTCTTTGCGCACCACCCGCTCGGCGGTAATGCGGTAGCCATCGGCAATGGCTAAAAAGTTCGGGTAGATATCCATATCGTTTTCAGCTTTCACGCGTGTTATTGGGTCTGCCAATGAAGAGCCTGCGCGATTTTTGTTGTAAATCATGTCTTGCCACTGGCGCACCATGCCCAGCCATTGGTTGTTGATGACCACCACTTTGACGCCCAGTTTAAAACGGTGGCAAGTGGCCAGTTCGTGCACGGTCATGTTTAGCGAGCCGTCGCCGTCGATGTCGATGACGGTGCGCGCTGGGTAGGCGGCTTTAGCACCGATGGCGGCGGGCAGGCCGTAGCCCATGGTGCCGAAGCCAGAGCTACTTAAAAACGAACGTGTGCGGGTGCTTTGATAGTGCTGCATGGCCCACATCTGGTGTTGGCCCACACCCAAACTCACAATGGCCTCGCCCTTGGTCATTTCAGAAAGCAAGTGAATGGCGTGTTGGGGGCTGATGGCATCGGATTCTGGCATGGGATAGGGCCAGGCTTTTTTCCACTGTTGTACTTGTGTCACCCAGGGTCGGTTAGTGACTGACGGGCAGTGCGCGAGTAATTGCTCCAGTGCCAGTTTGATGTCGGCGCATACCGGCAGGGTAACGTCTTTGTTTTTGTTGAGTTCATCGCGGTCGATGTCGATGTGAATGATGCGACCCTGCTTAATGAACTCGCTCACCTTGCCGGTAACGCGGTCGTCAAAGCGCACGCCGGCGGCGATGACCAGGTCGGCTTCGTTGATGGCCACGTTGGCGTATTTGGCGCCGTGCATGCCCAAAGTGTGCAGTGCCAGTGGGTGGCCAGGCGGGAAACAGCCGTGCCCCATTAAGGTGGTGGTGACCGGAATTTGTGCGCGACTTGCCAGCTGCAGGAGTTCATCGTGGGCGCCGGCGGCCACGATACCCCCGCCTGCGTAAATGACGGGGCGCTCGGCTTCGCGAATCAGGCGTACAGCCTGTTCCAATTGATTGTCGGTCATACCGGTGGCGGCGGGTTCCGGTGGCTCGATGACCGCAGGCACCCGCGGCGGCGTATAGTTGCCCTCGGGGTCGCGCGGATAGTGCTGTTGGATATCTTTGGGAATGTCGATCAGCACCGGACCAGGACGGCGGCCACCGGCGAGTGCAAAACTTTCGCGTACCACTTCGGGGATGTCGGTGACTTTACCAACCAAGTAGTTCTTTTTAGTGATGGGTTTGGTGACCCCGACAATATCCACTTCCTGAAAGGCATTTTTACCCAACAGGTGCGAGGGTACATTGCCGGTGATGCAGACAATGCCGATGGAATCGCTCATGGCATCGGCAATGCCGGTCACCAGATTGGTGGCGCCGGGGCCAGAGGTGGCCAGGCACACGCCCACGCGGCCTGTGGCACGGGCGTAGCCTTGGGCGGCGTGCACGGCGCCCTGTTCGTGCTCGGTGCGAATACAGCGGATGCCAAACTCGTCCAGAACATCAAAAATTTCCAAGTTGGCACCACCCGGGTAGCCAAACAGCAGCTCGACGCCTTCGGCCCGCAGGGCCTTAGCTAGCAGCTGGGCGCCCCGCAACGCCCCGGCCCGCTGGCAGGCAATAATGTCGGTAATCGCGCCGCCCGATACTGTGCCTTTATTCGCGTAGGTGACGTTATCGACGGGGTGATTACTCATGACATCTGCTCCTTATAAGGTAGAGGGGTGGGGCGGCCGGCCCGACCTGGGAGGCCTTTGCTGCATCTTCTCAAAATTGCGCATAAGGCGATAGCTGCTATAACTAAAGTGACTAACTGCTGCCTTTGGGGTCGACTGTTCGGCAGGGCAAGCGGCTGGCATTACTTTTCAGGGAGAGCGTCATGGCCAACCACATTTTTATTTTGGCATTTGTCATGTTGTTCGCAGGGGTATTCGGCGGACTGATTAATTACTACCAGATGAATCAAAGCGATGATGATCCGGCCAGCTTGCCGCGCTGCATTGTCATGGGCGTGGGTGCTGCGTTTTTGGTGCCGGTTATCCTGAATCTGGTCAACAGCGATTTAATATTGCAGATTCAAGGCGACCCGTCGCGGCTGTTGATCTACACCGGCTACTGTCTGATTGCCGCCGTGGCCTCGCGTCTGGTGATCGTCAATATGGGCGAACGGATTCTGCGCGAAGCAGCCCAGGCCCGCGCTATTTCCGATAACGTGCACCACGATTTGCGGATGATGCAAGAAGAGCTGATGCCGCTAATCGCCACGGAAACTGAGCAGGACCCGGAAGCCGATGGCAATCAGGGGCCGCTGGAATCTGAAATCGAACTGGATGTTACTTCCGCCAAAGTCTTAAAAACCCTAGGGCGTGGGCGCTACATCTTCCGCTCAATGGCGGGCCTGTGCCACGAGGCCAGCGCCGATGAAACTACCATGGCCAAAACCCTGAATGTACTGGTGGCACGCAATTTGGCGGGCAAGGTGAGCGGGTCTAAGGGGGTGCGTTGGTACGTCACCGAAAAAGGCCGCCGCGTGATGGATTTGATTGTTTAATCGAGCGCTCACTATGAAGTTACTGCCGGTATTTGCTGTACTTGGGGCGTTAGTGTTGTCGCCTTGGGCATGGGCGCAAGTGGACAATCAAAAGGCCGATGTGCGCGTCATTATCGACATCTCTGGCAGCATGAAGCAAAACGACCCGGAAAACCTCCGGCGCCCCGCCCTCGACCTGTTGATTAAGATGATTCCGACCGGCAGCAAAGCCGGCGTATGGACCTTTGGCCAATACGTCAACATGCTGGTACCGCACCGAGAGGTGGATCAGCAATGGCGAGAGGCGGCTTCGGCCAAGGTTAACGACGTCAACTCGGTGGGACTGTTTACCAATATTGGCGGTGCGCTGGAGCGGGCCACAAAGGACGGTGGGCCGCCAGAACCCGGTTACACCACCAATGTGATTCTGCTCACCGACGGTATGGTAGATGTGTCGCGCGACCCGAGCGAGAATGCTAAAGAGTGGCGCCGTATTGTGGATAGGGTATTGCCGTCCTTGCAGGGTGCCGACATCCGAGTACACACGGTGGCGCTGTCTGACAACGCCGATCGCGAATTAATGAACGCACTGTCTCTCGGCACCGATGGCATCGCCGCGGTGGCTAATAACGCCAGCGAACTCACCAAAATTTTTATGCGGGCCTTGGCGCAGTCGGCGCCGGCCGATGAGGTGGCACTGGCGGAGAATAAATTTTTAGTGGACTCCAGTATTGAAGAGTTTACTGCGCTGATATTCCGAGCCGTGCCCGAGCAGCAAACGCAATTGTTGTCGCCGGATCAAAAGTTTTATCAGGCGGATACCCAAGACCCCTATATTTCGTGGTTTAGGGCCAGCGACCACGACTTGGTAACGATTAAGCAGCCTATCGAGGGCGAGTGGCTGGTGCGCGCAGACCTGGACCCAGACAGCAAAATTACCATTGTGACCAACTTAAAACTGTTGGTGAAGCCCATGGCCAACAACCTGTTTGAAAGCGAGCAGGTGGCGCTGCAGTTCTTGTTGCAGGACACGGGTAAAACCCTGGCCGATGCGCGCTTTCTGCGGCTGTTGAACATCGAGGCTGAGTTGTTTAAAGACGGCGACGTGATTTGGGCAGAGAAACTTTCCGACGCTTTGCCGCCGGGCGACGGGGTCTACCGCAGGGAGTTGGATAAATTTAATGAAGCCGGTCGCTACCTTTTGCGCTTGCAGGTAGATGGTAAAAGCTTTAGTCGAGAATTTACCCACCACTTTGCCGTGCGCGCGCCGTTTTCAATTGTGCGCGAGCGGCAAGCCAACGGCGATCAGCGCATTCGTGTGAGTGCCAATGGCCAGGCGCTAGACCGCGAGCGCACGGTAGTGGTGGCCAAAGTACGCGAACCCGGCGGCCGGGCCAGCATTCAGCCGCTGGTATTAACGCCCGCCGACAGTTGGGAGCTGACAATCTCGCCAGAGGCCGAGGGGGAGTACGATGTGGACTTGCGCATCAGCGCCGTCGACACCGATGGCGTGAATTTTGACCACCACCCGGAGTCCCTCAGCTTTCAGCATCCGGAGGGGGCCGACCCCTTTGGCGGCGGCCAGCCCGAGCCCACTGTTACGCCGACAGCTGAACCAAGTGCGGCCCCCGAGCCCGCCGACACCCCAGCTGTTGTAGCGGCTGCCCCAGCGGCCGAGTCCAGTGGCAACATGAAAAAATGGCTGCTGTACGGTGCCTTGGCGCTGGGTAATCTGATGATCTTAGGTCTGGCCTATTTCGCTTACCGCACAGTGATGGGTGGCAAAAAATCGGTGGAAGAGGATCTGGATGAGGTGGACGAGCAGGCCTTGGAAGAAGAGCTGGCAGCTGAGTTCACCGATCCACCGCCGCTAGAGGACCTAGGCGGTGATGAAGAGCCGGCGGCCGTGGATCTGGAAAGTGAGTCGGCGGTCGACGATCTGGCAGAAGCGGAAATCCCACCGGAGTTCTCACTGGATGATCTGGCGCCGGGTAAAGACCTGGATGACGACTTGGCCGACGCGCCCGACGATACCCCTCCAAAGGCCTAGCGCCAGTTTTACTCGTGTTTGATCCGGGCCGCTCGCGGTCCCGGGTTGGTGTAGCTATAAATATTAGATTTGACTAAATTAATTAAATCTAATTTAATGGGTAAATGATTGATATTGGCGGAGGCGAGATGACACGCAAAATTCGGTGGGTTAGCGCAATGGGGCAGCCGATAAGGGTGCTGGTATTGAGTCTGCTCTGGGCTGCTTCTAGTTGGGCAGAGCCGGTGGCGGGCGTGACGAACTTTTACCAATACAGCGACCAGCTGGCCACCGGTGGTTTAGTGGCTCCGGCGGCGCTGACTCAACTCAAGGCGCAGGGCTATACCCAGATCATTGATTTGCGCCAGCCCGAAGAGGGCACGGCCAGCGAGGAGGAGGCCGCCAGATCGCTGGGATTGGCGTGGCATGGGCTGCCCACTGGTAGTGAGCTACCCAGTGTCGAACAGTTGGTCAAGCTGGGTGATTTGCTGCAAAACGGCAAAACCTTGGTGCATTGCCGCTCTGGCAATCGGGTAGGTATGAGCTGGGCACTTTTGCGTGCGTCGCAGGGTGTCGCGCTGGAAACTGCTTTAGCGGAAGGGCGCGCCATGGGCATGAAAGCGGCCACCGAAGCGCGAGTTAGGGCAGAGTTGAGTGTGGCGGAAACCCCAGCCGAGGTTGGCGATGATCGAGACTGAGAACGATCTGGCCGCCTTGGCAGAGCACGCAGGTGCCGCCGCGGCACTGCTGAAACAGCTCGCCAATCCCCACCGATTAATGATTTTGTGCACCCTGATAGAGGGCGAGTTGTCGGTGGGCGAGCTCAACCAGCGGGTTCCCCTGAGTCAGTCGGCCCTGTCGCAACATTTGGCGGGCCTGCGCGACGCCGCACTGGTGGCCACTCGCAAAGAGCGACAGTCCGTGTATTACCGATTGCAAGGCGATGAGGCAGTGCGGGTAATCGAAGTACTTAAGCAGTTGTACTGCAATTAACAATGTGTAACGAGGTGTTCCAATGAAACGTATGAGCGCGAGTGAGTTTTCACAAAAGTGGGCCGCCGATCCGTCGCTGGCCGTTGTGGATGTGCGTACCCCCGCAGAATTTAACACTGTGTATCTGCCGGGCAGTACCAATGTACCGGTGAGCGACATTACCGCCGACGCCGTGCACGCAGCCGCCAGCGAGGGCCCTGTGTATCTGATGTGTCGCACGCAAAAGCGCGCCGAAATGGCCTGCGAGAAACTGGGTGATCAGGTGAACTGCGAATTGGTGGTGATTGAGGGAGGGATAGAAAACGTCGATCCCAAGCTGTTGAAACACGGCGAGCGTAAAACCATTGCGCTGGATCGCCAGATGCGCATCACCGCTGGATTAATGGTGCTCATTGGTGTGCTAGGCGGTTTCTTTATTCATCCGGCCTGGTTTGGCCTAAGCGGCTTTGTAGGGGCGGGGCTGATGTTTTCTGGTATTACCGATGCTTGCCCAATGCTCATGGTGCTGGCGCGCATGCCCTGGAATAAGGCTTGATGTTCACGCCCCTCATTATTGGCGCTGCGGTGGGCTTGGTGCTGGGCTTGACCGGTGCTGGCGGCTCGCTATTTGCGGTGCCTTTGCTGATGCTGGGCCTTGGTTTGGCCACCGGCGAGGCCACGGGCTTGGCCCTGGGCGCGGTGGCAGTCAGCGCACTTTGGGGGGTGGTCAGCCGATTGCCTCGGGGCGACATTGTGTGGTTGCCGGCGCTGGTGTTGTCGATTAGCGGCGCCCTATTGGCGCCGGCTGGCCGCCTGCTGGCGGTGCAGTTGCCCGATCAGGTGTTAATGGGTGGTTTTGTGGTGCTGGTATTGTGGGTTGCCGCACGTATGTGGCGCCAGGCTCAGCGCGAACCCGCTGCCGCCAGTGTTACTCGCGCAAGCGCGGGCGCCAAAGTGTCCGAAGCGGAACAACCCCTGTGTCGGTTCAGTCCCAGCGGTCGATTGGAAATGCGGCCCAGTTGCCTCATGGGCATTCTGTTGGGTGGCGCCATCACTGGATTGCTCTCCGGCTTGTTCGGGGTAGGGGGCGGCTTTGTGATAGTGCCGCTGCTGGTGTTGCTGACGGGGCTGAGCATGGGCGCTGCGGTGGCCACGTCGCTGGCGGTGATTGCGGTGGTCAGTACCAGCGGCTTTGCCAGTTACCTGTGGTTGGGCGAGTCGATGAATTACGGGTTGCTGGCGTGGTTGTCGGGCGGCGGTGTGCTGGGCATGATTGCCGGTTCGCTGCTGGCACTTCGATTGGCGGGCCCGCGCCTACAGCGGTTGTTTGTGATCATGATGTTAATCGTTACCGCCGGTGCGCTTTGGTTGCAATGGCGCACGGCGTAAATACACATACGAGGTATTTCCATGATTTTTCGCCAGTTATTTGAGCGTGAAAGCTCGACCTATACCTACTTATTGGCCGATGCTCAAAGTCGCGAGGCATTGCTGATAGATCCGGTGCTGGAGCAGACCGATGGCTATTTGCAGTTGTTGAGCGATCTCAAATTGACCTTGAAATACGCCGTGGATACCCATGTCCACGCAGATCATGTGACCGCTCTGGGGCGTCTGCGCGAGCGCACCGGCGCCAAGACCCTGATGGGTAAGCAGAGCGATGTGGCCTGCGCGTCGGACTGGTTCAGCGAGGGCGATGTGTTGACTGTGGGCGGGCTCAAGGTGCACACATTATTTACACCGGGCCACACAGATGATTCCTACTGCTTCTATATACCCGAGCATAAAATGCTGTTCACTGGCGATACACTGCTCATTCGCGGCACGGGTCGCACGGATTTTCAAAATGGCAATGCCCGCGCCCAGTACCAAAGTTTGCAGCGCCTGCTTGCTCTACCCGGCGACACACAGGTGTGGCCGGCCCACGATTACAAAGGCTGGACCACCAGCACCCTGGCCGAGGAGCAGGCCCACAACCCGCGCCTGCAGGTGGCCGATGTGGAGGCCTACGTGGAACTCATGCACAACCTAAAGTTGCCTAATCCCAAAATGATGGATGTGGCGGTGCCCGCTAACAAGGGCTGCGGCAGGGCCTGACCCGCGAGTCCGGCGGCGGCGTACACAGCGGCGCCGTCCATTGTTACACTGGGCGTTTTACGACGTTAACGCTTGGAGTAAGGCATGGCCTTTAAAGGTACTGATCAATACGTTGCCACCGATGACTTGCGCATGGCGGTCGATGCCGCCGTAACCTTGCAGCGCCCGCTGCTGGTAAAGGGTGAGCCCGGCACGGGCAAAACCATGCTGGCCGAGCAGGTGGCGCAAAGCCTGGGATTGAAGTTGATCCAGTGGCATATTAAGTCCACCACCAAGGCGCAGCAGGGCTTGTACGAATACGACGCGGTATCGCGATTGCGGGATTCGCAGCTAGGCGATGACCGCGTGCACGATATCAAGAATTACATCAAAAAAGGCAAGCTCTGGGAGGCCTTTGATTCCGACGAGCAGCTGGTGCTCTTGATCGACGAAATTGATAAGGCCGATATCGAATTTCCCAACGACCTGTTGGTGGAAATCGACAAGATGGAATTCTTTGTGTACGAAACCGGCGAAACCATCAAAGCCAAGCACCGCCCCATCGTGATTATTACCAGTAACAATGAAAAAGAGCTGCCCGACGCGTTTTTGCGCCGCTGCTTTTTTCACTACATCACCTTTCCCGACCGGGAAACCATGCAGAAAATCATCGACGTCCATTTTCCAAATATCAAGCAGGCATTGGTTAAAGACGCCATGGATATTTTCTTCGATGTGCGCAAGGTGCCGGGCCTGAAGAAAAAGCCCTCGACCAGCGAGCTAGTAGACTGGCTGAAATTGTTGATGGCCGATGATATTCCCGATGAGATTCTGAAAAATCGCGATACCACCAAGGCGATCCCGCCGCTGTACGGCGCGCTCCTGAAAAATGAACAGGATGTGCACATGCTGGAGCGTCTAGCCTTTATGAGTCGCCGGGAAAGCCGCTAATGCTACTTAACTTTTTCAGTGGGTTGCGCGCGCACAATGTGCCTGTGTCACTCAAAGAGTTGTTGGTGTTGCTAGAGGCCTTGCAGCACCGGCTGGCATTTGGCTCGCTTGACGATTTTTATCTACTATCGCGCACGGTGCTGATTAAAGACGAAAAGTATTACGACCGCTTTGATCGAGCCTTTGGCGCCTACTTTAAGGGCTTGGAAAGTATTGAAGATATTTTTCAGGCACTCATACCTGATGACTGGATTCGTAGCGAGTTTCTAAAGCAGCTATCTGAAGAAGAGAAAGCCAAGATTGAATCAATGGGCGGCTTGGAAAAGCTCATTGAAGAATTTAAAAAGCGCCTAGAGGAACAGCAAAAACGCCATCAGGGGGGTAACCGCTGGATTGGTACCGGCGGCACCTCGCCCTTTGGCAACAGCGGCTACAATCCAGAAGGTATTCGCGTGGGTGGCGAGTCGCGCAATAAAAGTGCCGTGAAAGTCTGGGATAAGCGCGAGTTTAAGAACCTGGACGACAGCGTAGAGCTAGGCACGCGCAATATCAAAATGGCCTTGCGTAAACTGCGCAAATTCGCGCGCTCGGGGGCTGCCGATGAGTTGGATTTAACCGACACTATCCGATCCACGGCGCGCAATGCCGGTCTGCTGGATATAAAAATGGTCCCCGAGCGCCACAATGCGGTAAAGGTACTGTTATTTTTAGACGTGGGCGGCTCCATGGACCCCTACATATCGCTTTGTGAAGAACTCTTTTCCGCCTGTAAAACCGAGTTTAAACACCTGGAATATTTCTATTTTCACAACTTTATTTACGAGCGCGTATGGAAGGACAATCAGCGTCGGCACCAGGAAACGACGCCGCTGTTTGATGTGATGCACAAGTATTCCAGCGATTACCGGGTCATTTTTGTGGGCGATGCCTCCATGGCACCCTATGAAATTGCCAGCCAGTACGGCAGTGTTGAGCATATGAATGAAGAGCCGGGCTACAAGTGGATGCAGCGCTTAACCGACACGTTCGACAAGGTAATCTGGCTCAATCCCGTGGCAGAAAAATACTGGGATTACACACAGTCTATTGGAATGACTCGCGAATTAATCGACGACAAAATGTTCCCACTGACTCTGGAAGGGTTAGATAGGGGGATTAAATACCTCGCGAAATAGTATAACGCTTGGCGACAAGCTGTCCTGTAACAAGCAATTAGGTGTCTAGCAACTAGATGTCTTGGGAGCGGGCGCCAAGCACTGGGTGATTTCTTGCAACACCGTCTCCACCCGTCGAGGTATTTCCCGCAGTGGATGGGTCACAAGATACAGGGTTTCGTGAACACTGTGGGTGAGCCTGTGCGCGGTGATTGCCGCTTGGTCGCCAAAAGCATCGACCGCGTATTGGGGCAGTACGCTAAAGCCCAAGCCTCTGGCCACAGGCTCCAGAATTAAACTAATTTGGTTGGAAAAGCCGGACTGGGGCAGCTGGCTGATGTGTTTGAATTGGGGATAGTTTTTCGCCAGCAGCAGATTGGCGTGGTAGTGCCCGTCCGGGTGGTTAATAAATCCTAGCTCGCACAGTGCCGCCCAGCTGGGCGTGGCTGTGCTTTTTGGCGTTACTAACAATAGTGCCTCAGTGGCGAGGGCCTTGGTGGTGACTTCGCCCGCAACCGTCGCCTGGGTAATGAGGCCAATGTCGATTCGATCTTCGGTTATCCACTGGGCGATATCGGCATTGGGCGCAAAGCGGTAGTCGATGGTTAGCTTATTGTGCTGGCGCTGAAGTTCGAGCAGCCGGGGGTAAAGCTCCCCGGCGAGGCAATGCGCACATTCCCCTCAAAGGCTGGATCTTCGCCGAGCCTTTGTTCGAGGGCACTGAGCGACTGGAGTATGCGCTGGCCGTCTTGGTATAGCTGCTTGCCGGCGTCGCTTAGCGTGAATGTTTTGCCCTGCCTGATCAGCAGTGCCTGATCCAGTTGCGCCTCTAACTTGTGAATGTGCTGGCTGACGCCGGACTGGGTCATGTGCAGCAGGGCGGCAGTTTGGGTGAAATGCTTGTGCTCGGCCAACGCGCAGAAGGTGCGCAGCCATTGCAGATTTATCATTACAAAATATTCTCATATCCATGAAGATAGATAATTTTACATAATTAATATCGGTTTGTAATCTGGCGCCCTACACCCATCAGGAGGACCCAGTTATGAACAAGGTATATCCCCGCAATTTTTCCCACATTGGTATTTCCGTGCCGGATCTTAAGGCCGCCGTGGCGTTCTACACGGAGGTGATGGGCTGGTACCTGATCATGCCTCCCACTGAAATCGTGGAGGATGATAGTGCCATCGGGCAGATGTGCACCGATGTGTTTGGGCGCGACTGGCGGCGATTTAAAATCGCACACCTATCGACCGGTGATCGCGTGGGCGTGGAACTGTTTGAATTTCCGAACCAGCAAAATCCCGACAACAATTTCGAGTACTGGAAGACCGGTATTTTTCACTTCTGCGTGCAAGACCCGGACGTGGAGGGGCTGGCCGATAAAATAGTCGCGGCGGGAGGAAAGCGGCGCATGGCCGAGCCACGCTACTATTACCCTGGCGAAAAACCCTACCGCATGATTTACATGGAAGACCCCTTTGGCAATATCCTGGAAATTTACAGTCACAGCTATGAGTTAATTTATAGCGACGGCGCCTACAGCCGATAGTCTCTTTTACCCGAGGACACTCTGGCCAACCAGGGCGCAACCCCGTCCGCCGGTGGGCGGAGTGGCCGACGGAGTAAGTCCGTGAGGGTTTCTGTACCCGCATCACTAAGGGGCCTATAATCCGCCCCTTTCACTTGTTGGCTGGAAAGATGTCTGCACCGGATTTATCGCCCCTTTATGCCCAGCTCGATCACTTAATGGTTGAGGATGCCTTGGCGCTGCGCAAGCGGTTACGCAGTTTGCGCGGGCGTATAGCTCGCAAGCAACCGGTGGATAAAATGCTGGCCGGCATTGAGCAAGCGGTGTCTGCGGCCCAGGCAAAGCGCGCGGTGCGGGCCCAATTAGTGCCCGACATTGTACTGCCCGAACAGTTACCGGTGAGCCAGCGCGCCGATGAAATTGCGGCGCTGGTAGCCAAGCATCAAGTGGTGATTCTGGCCGGTGAGACCGGCTCTGGGAAAACCACGCAACTGCCGAAAATCTGTTTGCAATTGGGGCGCGGTCAGCGCGGATTGATCGGCCACACCCAGCCGCGCAGATTGGCGGCCCGCACGGTGGCGGCGCGCATCGCGGAAGAATTGAATACCCGCCTGGGCGACCGAGTTGGCTACCAGGTGCGCTTTAACGACCAGAGCAGTGAAAATACACTTATCAAACTGATGACCGACGGCATTTTGCTGGCGGAAATTCAGCAAGACCCACTGCTCAGTCGCTACGACACCCTGATTATTGACGAGGCCCACGAGCGCTCGCTCAACATCGATTTTCTGTTGGGTTACCTCAAGCAATTGCTACCCAAGCGGCCCGACCTCAAGCTGATTATTACCTCGGCCACCATCGACTTGGCGCGCTTTTCCGAACACTTTGACGGCGCGCCTATTATTGAGGTGTCTGGTCGTACCTTCCCGGTGGAGATTCGCTACCGGCCCGCGGCTGACGAAGACGGCGATTTGGCCGAGCAGATTACCGAGGCCGTCAATGAATTATTGGTTGCCGAGCGGGGTACGGGCCGGCGCGGCGGCGACATACTGGTGTTTTTAGCCGGCGAGCGCGAAATTCGGGAAACCGCGCAGGCGTTGCGCAAGGCGAATTTACCGCACATTGAAGTGTTGCCACTCTACGCGCGCTTGAGTCTGGCGGAGCAAACGCGCGTGTTCGCACCCCACACAGGGCGGCGCATCGTGTTGGCCACCAATGTGGCGGAGACCTCCATTACGGTGCCGGGCATCCGCTATGTGATAGACCCGGGCCTGGCGCGCATCAGCCGCTATTCCTATCGCACCAAAATCCAGCGCCTGCCCATCGAGCCGGTATCACAAGCCAGTGCCAACCAGCGCGCGGGCCGCTGTGGTCGCGTGAGTGAGGGCATCTGTATTCGGCTCTACAGCGAAGCGGATTTTCAAAGCCGGCCGGCGTTTACCGACGCCGAAATACTGCGCACTAATTTGGCAGCGGTCATATTGCAGATGTTGTCCATGCGCATGGGCGATATCGAAGCCTTTCCCTTTGTGGATGCGCCCGATTCGCGCCTGATTAACGACGGCATGCGTCTGCTGGAAGAACTCCAGGCGATCGACGGACAGCGCAACCTCACCGCAATGGGACGGCAGTTAGCCAAACTACCGGTAGACCCCACACTCGGCCGTATGCTGATTGCCGCCGCTGCGGCCAATGCGCTCGACGAAGTGCTGATTATTGTGTCGGGCTTGTCGGTCCAAGACCCGCGCGAACGACCGGCCGACAAGCAACAGGCCGCCGACGAAAAACACCGGCGCTTTCGCGACGAACAGTCCGACTTTGTGGCTTGGGTCAACCTGTGGCGCTACCTGGAAGAGCAGCGCCAGGCGCTGTCTAGCAGCCAGTTCGCCAAACTGTGCAAGCGCGAATTTTTATCCTGGTTGCGAGTAAAGGAGTGGCGCGACATTCACCTGCAATTACGTCTGGCCCTGCGCGATTTAAAACTACCGCTCAATACCGCACCGGCGACTTACGAGGCGATACACAAGTCGCTGCTGCCGGGATTGTTGAATAACATTGGCAGCAAAGCGGAGGACCGCGAATATCTGGGGGCGCGCTCACGTAAATTTCAGATTTTCCCGGGCTCAGGACTTTATAAAAAATCGCCCAAATGGCTGGTGGCAGCGGAACTGCTCGAAACCTCAAAACTGTTTGCGCACACGGTGGCAAAGATCGAGCCCGAGTGGGTGTTGGACGTTGCCGCTCATCTGGTAAAACGCGAGCACTTTGAGCCCCACTACCATGTGAAAAGCGGCCAGGTGATGGCCTTTGAGAAAATCAGTTTGTACGGCTTGGTGCTGATTGAACGCAAGCGCGTAGCCTACGGCAAAATCGACCCGACTATCGCGCGCGAGGTGTTTATCCGCAGCGCTCTGGTCGAAGGCCACTACCGCGGCAAGGGAGCGTTTTTTAAGGCCAATCTCAAATTGATCGAAAGCCTGGGCGAGTTGGAGGCCAAGTCGCGTCGGCGCGATATTCTAGTGGACGACGAAGCCCTGTATCGCTTCTTTGCGGCGCGAGTACCGGAGGACATAGTCAATTTGGCGGGCTTTGAGCAGTGGCGTAAAACCGCCGAACAAACCACGCCTGAATTGTTGTATCTCACCCGCGACTATTTAATGCAACACGATGCCAGTGCAGTGACGGAAGCGCAATTTCCCGATTACTTGGCCTGCAACGGCATGGAATTACCGCTGCAATACCACTTTGAGCCCAACCATGCTGACGACGGTGTCAGTGTTTTGGTGCCGGTGAGTATTCTGCATCAAGTGCCCGAGCATCGGTTGGAGTGGCTGGTGCCTGGTATTTTGAAGGAAAAGTGCGTGGCACTGGTAAAGGCTCTGCCCAAGCAGGCCCGCAAGCAGTTTGTTCCTGTGCCCGAATATGTGGACAAGGCGCTGGCGCGCATGACACCCGCCAATGAGCCGTTGGCACAAACACTAGGCGAGCAGCTTTTTCGCACATCGGGCAATCGCATCGACCCAGCCTTGTGGCAGGCTGTGCAGCTTGATGACTACTACCGCATGAATATCATCGTGCTGGACGAACAGGGCAAGCGGCTCGACAGCGGTCGCAACCTAAATCAGTTGCGCGAGCGCTACCGCGACCGACTGCAGGCCAGCATAGAATCGGCGGGCCCCGATCTGGAACAAACGGGCATCACTCAGTGGACGCTCGGCGATATTCCCGAGCAAACCCAATTCAAACGAGGCGGAATTGCCATCCGCGTGTACCCGGCGCTGGTGGATGAGGGCGATTCAGTAGCGCTGCGCATGCAGGACAACCCAGAGGCGGCGCGGTGGTTGCACCGTGCGGGTGTGGCGCGGTTAGCGCTCTTGCAGCTGGGCGAGACCACTCGCTATCTGCAAAAAGAGTTGTTGCGCGGTAAGGATATTGGCTTAAGCATGGCGAGCTTGGGGAGTCGCGAACAGGTGGCCGGGGATCTGTCCATGGCGGCCATGGTGCAACTCATCGGCGAGCAGTACCCCGACTTTAATCTGCGCAGCCAAGTTGCCTTCGAGGCTTTGATCGATTCGGTGCGCAGCGCCCTGGTACCTCGAGCCACCGACTTGGCCGAGCAGCTATACCAGGCACTGGTGCTACTCGTCGAAGTGCGCAAAGTTTTAAAAAGCCAGCGCAATGCCCTGATGCTTGCCTTTACCTTGTCGGATATTAAACAGCAATTGGACCAGCTGTTCGGCAAAGGCGTATTGATACATATGCCCGCGGACACGCTGCGGCACTACCAGCGCTATCTCAAGGCCATATTATTGCGCCTGGAAAAAGCACCCCAGAACGTGCAGCGCGATAAGCTGGCCATGGCTGAGTGGCAAGCGGTGGCCGACCAGTGGCAGGCACTCTGCACGCAGGCCGGCGAATTTCGCGCGCAGCTGACGCCAACCTTGAGCGATATGCGTTGGCAATTGGAAGAATTTCGCATATCGCTGTTTGCGCAAACCATTAAAACGCTTACCCCCGTGTCTGCCAAGCGGCTCTCCAAGCAAATCCAGGAGGCCAAGCAGGCACTGGGGCTGCACTAGCCTGTGCAACTAGCCGACAAAAGGGCTCCATTGGTCGCAGCTGTGAACAATGCCCCGAAAAAACTTGTGTCTATACTGTAACGTCGATGAGTGGCAGGGCTCTAAGTCACTGATTACACACGGGCGGCACCCACAGGCGTTGCCCACAATAAAAGCAAGTAAGGGCTCGTTAAGGAGAATCCTATGTCTAAATCAATGAAAACCCCTTTCGCAACGGCAATTGGTGCTGCAGTACTGGCATCGGCAGCAATGTCTGGTTCCGCGTTTGCGGCTGATAACCCTTTTTCGGCGCAGGAGCTGAGCTCGGGTTACAACCTGGCAGACAACCATGCAGAAGGTAAGTGTGGTGAAGGCAAGTGCGGTGACAAAGCCAAGAAAGACGGCAAGTGTGGCGAAGGTAAGTGCGGCGGCGACAAAGCCAAGCGAGATGGAAAGTGCGGCGAAGGTAAATGCGGCGGCGACAAAGCCAAGAAAGATGGCAAGTGCGGCGAAGGTAAATGCGGCGGCGACAAAGCCAAAAAAGACGGCAAGTGCGGCGAGGGTAAGTGCGGCGGTGCCGCTTAAGCGGAATCCGTTTTAATGACCTTGTTTTATCCTAGTGAAGTCACCCAACCGGCGCTTGGCGCCGGTTTGGGTTTACGGCGCAGCGAAATGCAGGCCTTTCAGGTCTTGACGCCCGATCAGATTGATTTTATGGAAGTGGCGCCTGAAAATTGGATTGGCGTAGGTGGCCGCTATGGCGAGCAGTTGCGCGAGTACACGCGGCGCTTTCCGCTGTTTTGCCACGGACTGTCTTTGTCCATTGGTAGTCCCGCTCCCTTAGATGTCGAGCTGATTGCTCAGACTAAACGGTTTCTGGATGCACATCAGGTGCAGGCCTATAGCGAACATTTAAGCTACTGCAGCGACGATGGCCACCTGTACGACCTATTGCCTATTCCCTTTACCGAGGAGGCTGTGCACTATGTGGCCGGCCGCGTGCGGGAGGTACAGGACCGGTTGGAGCGCCGCATTGCATTGGAAAATGTGTCCTACTACCTAACTGCCGCCCAAGATTTAACCGAAAGCGAATTTATCAATGCGGTGTTATCCGAAGCCGACTGCGATTTACTGTTAGACGTCAATAATATTTATGTCAACAGCGTGAATCACGGCTACGACCCCAAGGCTTTTTTACAGGCCTTACCGGGAGCGCGCACCGCTTACTACCATGTGGCCGGCCACTACGACGAAGCGGCAGATCTTAAGGTGGACACCCATGGCGCCAATGTGATCGACCCGGTTTGGCAATTGCTAGCCGAGGCCTACCAATTATATGGCGTTGGCCCAACACTTTTGGAGCGCGACTTTAATATTCCGCCGGTGCCAGAGCTAATGCAGGAAGTGAATACCATTAAGCGCATTCAGCAGCAGGCGCTCGCCGCCGGTGCGCGCGATCGTCGCACTCGGGTACTGGAGTTGACACTGTGACACCGTCAACTACGCAGGCGCTGCAATTTTCCCTGACCCGCTACTTGCGCGACCCTGACCAGGCGTCGGCGCCCGCGAATGCCGATCTGCATCGGCTCAAGGTTTATCGGGAGTTAATCTTCAACAACATCGAAGGCTTTTTGAGCAGCGGCTTCCCCATATTGCGGCAGCTGCATGCCGAGCCCGAATGGTTGGCGTTGGTGCGCGCCTTTGTACGGGACTATCGGGCGCAAACGCCGTATTTTCTGGAAATTGGCCAGGCGTTTCTGGATTTCGTTCAGCAGCGCCCCGACTTACCGTTACCGCCCTTTGCCGCGGAGTTAATGCACTATGAATGGGTCGAGCTGGCACTGGACGTGGCGCCCGAGCAGCTGCCCGCACCGGGAGCTGAGTTGAACGATAGCGCCGAGCTAAAGCTGTCGCCCCTGGCCTGGCCGCTGGCGTATCAATACCCGGTGCACCGAATAGGCCCAGATTTCCAACCCGAAACCCCGCCGGCGCAACCCACGTTCTTGGTGGTGTACCGCGATCGCGTGCACAAGGTGCGTTTTATGGCGCTCAGTGCCATGAGTTATGCGCTATTAGATACCTGCGCAGTAGACGCGGGTGTTTGCCTGCGTGATTTGCGCAATACCTTTACGCGGCAGTTCCATCAAGCAGACAACCCCCAGTTTGCCGAGCAGCTACAGGTAATGGTGCAGCAATTTGCCGACCAAGATATTCTCCTGATTTGCTAACACCGCCAGCCTGACTATGCTTGCTTTTTGACAGTTTTGTGTCAGAAATCGGGCATTATCGGGAATGTTGGTTATTAATTAATCAAAAATGCTTATTAGTAGGGTGTTTTTAATTCCAAGTCCTTATTTTGTCGATATATCTGTCATTTTTCTGCAATATTCAGCCGCCAGAATGCTGCGCATCCGGTGAAGCGTTCACCCGATGAAAAGACATGCCTATAAAGCCAAGGGGACAATCCATGAATACACCTATGAAAAAGTTGCTGCCGTTCGCCATAGCAGCCGTTTTACCTATCGCCGCGCACGCAGAAGGTCCGATTGATGGCACTGTGTACGGCAAAGTGAATGTAACGGTTGAAAACCAGGACGACGGCACTGATTCCGTTGTAGCGCTGGAAAGCAATGCGTCGCGCTTGGGCTTCAAAGGCAAGACCAAGCTCAACGACTCGCTGTATGCCATCTACCAGCTGGAATACGAAGTGGCCGCCGATGATGGCAGCGACGTGTTTAAACAGCGCAACATTTACGTGGGCTTGGCGGGTGATTTTGGTGCGGCCATTGCCGGTAAGCACGACACTCCCACTAAACTTCTGCAGAACAAAATCGACCTGTTCAACGACCTGAAAGGCGATATTAAAAATGTCATTTCAGCGAGCGAAACGCGCGCCAGCAATATCGTGATGTACTCCACGCCCGAGATGGGTGGCTTCTTTGCCCAGGGTGCCTACATCATGAGCGAAGATGCCGAAGAAGACGATGCCTTCTCTATGGCGGCGGGCTGGTCTAACGACGTAATATACGCGGGCCTGGCCTACGATGATGCCGTGCGTGCGGAAGACTCCAATGTGTTGCGCGGCGTAGTGCAGGCCAATCTGGGCGATTTCCAGTTGGGTGCACTTTACGAAACTGACGACACCAACGGCGACACCAACGACGGCTGGGTATTGAGTGGTCAGTACAAGGTAGGTAACTGGGCTTTGAAGGCTCAGGTAGGCCAGTCGGATATCAAAGCCGAGGGTGGTGAAACCTACTCGGTGGGCGCCGATTACAAATTGGCCAAGAGCACTAAGGTATTTGCATTTTATACCGACAGCGCTGCAGACAATGATGTAATTGAAGGCAGCTACCTGGGTTTGGGCATGGAACACAAGTTCTAAAACTCAGATACGGGTTGTTAAGGGTGCTTCGGCACCCTTTTTTGTTTTTGATGTAGGAGACATTCGTGCGAACTTTTATCATTTTGTGGAGTCTAGTTTGCTGTGCCGCGTGGGCAGAGCAACGCACTGACAGCGACGGCAAGCCCTGTGAAGATCTAGTGGACTTGTCGGAGAGCGGCCAGTTTCACCGGTTGCATTTTGAGTGCGAGCCAGACACCGATCCGGTAACCACTTATACCAGTGAGGCCCGGCCCGTAGTTGCCGCACCCGATCGGGTTGAGACACCGCCGGCCGGCACTGAATTTCTAGTGCGTGCACACTGGCATGCGGATCAACCCGTTACGGGCGCATTGGCTAGCTTGTATCAGCAAATGCGCAAACACTGCCCAGTTGGTTGGGATAAGCAGGCGGAGTGGGTCGAGCCCGAGGCACTCCAATGGTTTGTCCATGCACGTATTCGCTGCCGCGGGGCTTAAACGGCTGCGATTTTCACCCTTGGCAGTACGTCTGTGCTGACGTGCGTGCAGGGGAGTCGTACAATGGCCGCCTTTTTATCAGTTCGGCAAGTCGCAGGGGAGCGAGGATGTTCAGAAATTCACCGTTGAGGGGTGGCCTGATGGGTCTGCTACTGGCCGTTACGCTGCCCGTACAGGCCCAAACTGCCAGCGAGGTAGACCCATGGGAAGGGTTCAATCGCAAAATGTTTGCCTTTAATTCCACCTTTGACGATTACCTGCTGCGCCCGTTGGCGAAAGGCTACCGCGCGGTGCTGCCCGATCCGGTGGAAACTGGCGTGGATAACGCCTTTCTCAACCTGCGTGAAATCACCAATGTTTTCAACGATGTGCTGCAATGGAAGTGGGACGCAGCGGCCAACGATACAGCGCGTTTTCTGATCAATAGCACCGTAGGTGTGGCGGGTATTTTTGATGTGGCCGGCCATTTTGGCCTGCGCCGCAGTGACGGCGAAGATTTTGGTCAGACCTTGGCCGTGTGGGGCGTGCCAGAGGGGCCCTACATGGTGCTACCCTTCCTGGGGCCGTCAACCGTCACTCGAACCCTCTCCATCCCCATGGACTTGGACTCGCTACCCATTGCGCAAATCGACGACGTGGCCACCCGCAACAGCGTACTGGCTATTCGACTGGTGGCGCTGCGCGCGCAGCTATTGCCGTTTGAAAAGTCCATCTCGGGCGATCGCTATGTGTTTATCCGTTCGGCCTACCTGCAAAATCGCCAATTCCTGATAAATGATGGTCAGGTGGAAGACGATTTTGGTGGCGAAGCCGACGACTATGGCGATTACGACTACTAAGCGTCGCCGCCGTCGATGATCTACCAACAGAAAAAAACCCGCAAAAGCGGGTTTTTTTAATTGAGTAGTTCGTCTATTTCCAGCCCCAGGGTGCAGCGTTCGTTGGGGCCGGCGGATACCCGAGCCACTCGGGCCTTGGCGCGCAACATCGGGTTGTGGCCGTGGCTAGAGCTCAGGCTAAGGGTGAGCTGCGTACCCACGGGCAGCGCGCGATCCACTTCCACCGACATGCCGCCGCCGCTGAGATCGCAGCAGATGCCCGTCAGGGTTTGGTCGGCATCCAGCTCAATGTCTACTGGAGAGTCGATACGCATGCGGATGAAATTACGCTTTTCACTGTAGGCGCGATTGGCAAGACTCATAACGTGCTTCCTGTGTTGAGTGTGCAGCGCAAACCGGGGGTTTGGGCTTAGTTATTATCTTCGAGCGGCACTGCGGCCGGTCGATGCAGGTACGTGAGTGTCTGGCAGGCGCCCAGCGAGAAAGCCTGTGCGCCAAGTGCATAAACTATGCAACTTGGACATAAAAGATACGCCATAAACAGCGCTTTGAACAGCTTGCAGCGGTAAGTTTATGGGAGTAGGGTAAGCGGTTTACAGGCTGGGTTTGATCGGGGCAGGTTGCAGAGTGGTTTTCTGACAGTGGACATGCAAAGTGCCAATAGCCGACGCCGGCTTCTTATCATCGACGACGACACCATCGTTCGCCAAAGCATTGTGGTGTACCTGGCCGACAGCGGCTTTGAGGTACTGGAAGCCGGCAACGGTCAGCAGGGCTTGGATCTCTTCTTTCGCGAAAAACCCGATATTGTTCTCACAGACCTGCGTATGCCGGGGATCGACGGTTTGCAGGTGCTGCGTAAGATCCACGAGGAGTGCCCCGAAACGCCGGTGATGGTGATTTCCGGCGCCGGCGTGGTAGCGGATGTGGTCGAGGCTCTGCGCCTGGGCGCCAGCGACTATATGATCAAGCCCGTGGTCGATATGGAAATGCTGGTGCATTCCATCGATAAGTCCCTCGAACGCCAGGCGCTTCTGGCCGATAACAAGCGCTATCGTCAGGAGTTGGAATCCGTTAATCGCAATCTGCGCGAACACTTGCGGGTACTCGAGCGCGATCAGCAGGCGGGCCGACAGGTGCAGCGCCGGCTACTGCCCCAGTTCCCACAAACGCGGGGCGACTACCATATCGCCCATCACATAGAGCCCTCGCTGTTCTTGAGTGGCGATTTTATTGACTACGCCTATTTGGGGCACCGCTATTTGGCGTTTTACTTGGCCGATGTATCTGGTCACGGCGCCAGCTCGGCATTTGTGACCGTATGGCTCAAACACCTGGTGACCCGGTTGGTGCGCGAGGAAGACCTGTTTGCCGATCAAAGTTCCTTCGAGCAGGGCCCGGCCTACTTGCTGGAGGTCATTAACCGCGAGTTACTGGATACTGACTTGGGGCATCATTTAACGCTGTTTACCGGTGTGATTGACACTCAAACCCACCAATTGCGCTACAGCGTTGCGGGTCATCTGCCGATGCCCGTCATGATTACAGAGCAGGGCGCAGAATTTATGCCGGGCGAAGGCAAGGCCGTGGGTATTTTCAAAGATGCCAGCTGGCAGGTGTGGTCGCAGTCACTGCCCGCCAAATTCAGCCTGTTTGCCTTCTCCGACGGCGTGCTTGAGGTATTGGCGGCGGATAATTTAGCGAACAAAGAGGTTGAATTGCTCTCAAGGCTCGGTAATATGCCGCGCACTATCGAGGCCGTGTGTCAGGCTTTGGCGCTGGATCGTATAGAGGAGGCACCCGATGACATTGCCGTTTTATCGATATCCCGAGGGCTTGTGAGTGCGTGAAGGGCAAATCCTGGTGGCCGAACACCAGGGGGTTTACGTCATTAAATTGCAAGGTGATGTACGCCTGACGCTGTGCATCTCTTTTGATTCGTTCATCGATAAGATGTTTGCGGATGAAAACTTCCTTTCGGTGGTCTTTGATCTCACCGGTGCCGATGCGATTGATTCCACGACTTTAGGGCTAATGGCAAAAATTTCGCTGCTTGCCCAAGAGCGCCACGGTCTGGTGCCGACGCTGGTAAGCAATAACCCCGGCATTGATCGCATTCTGCAAACCATGGGTTTCTCTGAAATTTTCTGCATTGTGAAAGACGGCCAAACGGATGTGCCCGATGCCCAGGCACTATGTGCCGACTGCGCCGATGAAGGTGATGTCAAAGCCCGGGTGCTGGAAGCTCACCGCATTCTGGTTGGCCTGAACGCCGCCAATCGCGACGCCTTTGAGGACCTCATCGCCACGCTGGAAAACGACTGCTAATTCGGGCCGCAGCGCGGTTATTGGCGCGCTGACAACTTGGCCCGAATGAAGTCGCTGTGCGATACGTGAATGAGATCCGCCAGTTTGCGGATAGTGTGTTCTTCGTACTTGTCTACATTGCCGTCGGCGTAGGCCACCGCCCACATGGCCAGCACCAGGTCATACTTTTGTTGCGCGCTAAATTCATCGTTGATCACCCGGGTAAACTCGTAGAGCGAGGTGGCCTGATTTTGCTGTGATTCGGCTTGCTGCACCAGGTGCTCAACCTCGCGCGCAGACAGGCTATGGCTCTTTTCAAGGGCCGCTGTCAGTGCGGCGCGCTCTTGATCGTCCAAGTGGCCGTCGGCCATGGCTACCTCTACCAAGAGTGCAATGCCCGCCAACTGATGGCTTGGTCGGGCCTCCACAGTGGGGGCCTCAAAGAGGTTTCTCAGTAATTCAACAATCACATGCGACTCCTGATTTCGTCCAGCGCTCGATCGACTAGGTGGACATCGGCACTGGGTTTGTGGGCCTCGGCGCTAATAACCCGACGAAATTGCCGGCCGCCCGGCTGGCCGTGAAACAACCCCAGCAGGTGCCGGGTGATGTGGTGCAAGCGCATGCCCTGACTAAGCTGTTCATCAATATACCCCAGCATCTGCTGCATAATGGCCAAGCGATCGCGTGTCTGCGCCGGTTCGCCGTAAATGGCGCTATCTACCTCTGTGAGCATCCAGGGGTTGTGGTAGGCCTCGCGCCCCACCATAACGCCGTCGACCTGCTTCAGTTGCGATTGGCACTCTGCCAGGGTGGTTAGCCCGCCGTTGATAATAATCTCCAGCGCCGGGTGTTCGCGTTTGAGCTTGTGTACGCGAGCGTAATTGAGCGGCGGTACCTCGCGGTTTTCCTTAGGGCTCAGACCCTGCAGCCAGGCCTTGCGTGCGTGCACGATGAAGGTGAGACAGCCGGTGGCGGCAATGGGTTCCACAAAGGCCGCCAGTCCCGCGTCGTCATCCATGTCGTCGATGCCGATTCGGTGTTTGACCGTTACCGGGATGGAGACTGCATCTTGCATGGCCTTGATACAGTCGGCCACCAGGGCAGGGTGGGCCATCAGACAGGCTCCGATCATGCCGCTTTGCACCCTGTCTGACGGGCAGCCGCAGTTAAGGTTCACCTCGTCGTAGCCCCAGCTTTCGGCCATTTTAGCGCAGGCCGCCAGTTCGGCTGGGTTGCTGCCGCCCACCTGCAGCGCCACCGGGTGCTCCTCGGTGTTGAAGTTTAAAAAGCGCGCCCGGTCGCCGTGTATCAGGGCGCCCGTCGTCACCATTTCGGTATATAAAAATGCCCGCTTACTCAATAAACGCCAGAAATACCGGCAGTGGCGGTCTGACCAATCCATCATAGGGGCCAGGCTAAAGCGGCGGGGGGAGACTGAAGGTGGCAAATTGGTACTCCTTAAAAGTGCGCCATTTTAGCGACATTGTCGTCAAAAATCTGAAATAGTACGAAAGGCCGTTTTATTCGGGCAACGAGTCTGGGTACACTGAGGGATTGAAGCAGTTAACTCTAGTTCCCCTGTCTTATGATTCAACGCGCTGTAAGCCAATCTATGCCTGTATCTGCGAAGCCGAAAGTTATCAACCATCGCGCCAGTAAAACGGCGGAGCAATTGTACTTTCTGTTTCAAAATGCCTACCGCCAAGAGGCCAAGATTATTGGCTCGGCGGCGATGAGTTATTTTTTACCGCTGCAGCGCGATGCCGCCAAAATTCGTCTGGCGCCCAGCCGCATGCTGGGCATAGAAACCCCGAAGGGCGACGTGCTGGCGGCCATTGAGCTGATCGAGCCCAGTAGCTCTCAGGCCTGGTGCCAGATAGACAGCCTGTGCGTCGATCCCGCAGCGCAGCGCCTGGGCTACGCCAGCCTGCTACTGCAGACTGCCATAGCGCTTTATGTCAAAAAAGGGATAGCGTTACGGGTTCAAGTGGCCAAGGCTAACGCGCCTGCTTTGGCGTTGTACGACCGCTTCCAATTTCAATCTGTCTCTAGCCTGACGCTGCACGGCGTGGCGCTTTACGTGCTGGAGCGCAAGCCCTGACCGGGCAGTCGTGGTACAGGCATTTACAACGCGAGTACCTTTTGGCTGGAAACCGAACGGCCACCCACGCTTTCTTAGCCAATGCATTGGCGGTTAGCCGTCCCGCCAGCCGCCGCCCATAGGGCGGAAGCGTCCCTTCTGGTCATATTTGCAAGCAAATGTGGTTTGTTTTGCTATTGAGCGCGCGGCGGCTTTGCTGGAGTCTATAGTAAGTCTGGGCTTTGCTGCCCAGCGCTGTGTCGCCCGGCAATTGACCGTCAACCAATGGCGGTTGTTTTGGCTGGCACAGGCTAAAAGCACAAATAACGAAATACCCGCCATTGGCTGGCGTCCAACGAGGAACCCCCATGATTTATTCAGGAAAGGCGATCACTGTTCGCGCGTTGGATCAGGGCATAGCTGAGCTGTGTTTTGACCTGACCGACGACTCTGTAAACAAATTTAATCAGCTGACACTTAACGAACTGAAAGAGGCGACTGCCGCCATTTCGGCCAACGGTCAGGTGAAAGGCCTGTTGGTTACCAGCGGCAAAGATGGCTTCATTGTCGGTGCAGACATCACGGAATTTGGTGCGAACTTTAGCCGCAGTGAAGTAGAAATCGCAGCCGGCGTATTTGAGACGAACAAAATTTTTAACGCCGTTGAAGACCTGCCCATGCCAACCGTATCGGCGATCAACGGTGTCGCCCTGGGCGGTGGCTTGGAAATGGCCCTGGCAACCGACTATCGCGTGATGGCCGACGGCGCCAAAATTGGCCTGCCCGAAGTGAAGCTGGGCATCATGCCGGGCTTTGGCGGCACTGTGCGCCTACCTCGCGTGGCCGGTGCGGACAATGCCATCGAGTGGATTGCCGCCGGTAAAGAACAACGCGCCGATAAAGCGCTGGCCGACGGTGTTGTCGATGCGGTGGTGAGCGCGGACAAATTGCGCGACGCCGGCTTGGATTTGTTGGCCCGCTGCATCAGCGGTGAGTTGGATTACAAAGCTAAGCGCCAGGAAAAGCTCGAAAAACTGAAAATTAACGACATCGAATCTTTGATGGTTTTTGAAACCGCCAAGGGCTTCGTGGCTGGTCAAGCGGGCAAACATTACCCAGCGCCGGTGACTGCCGTTAAATCCATGCAGAAAAACAGCACCCTAGGTCGCGACGAAGCGCTGAAGATAGAAGCCGCTGGCATTGCCAAATTGGCAAAGACCCCAGTGGCCGCTAATTTGGTCAGCCTGTTTTTAGGCGATCAAATGCTCATGAAAAAGGGCAAGACTCAAGCCAAAGCCGCTAAGAAAGTTGAGAAGGGTGCGGTGCTGGGTGCCGGCATTATGGGCGGCGGTATTGCCTATCAATCGGCCTACAAAGGTACGCCGATCATGATGAAGGACATCGCGCAGGCGGGTCTGGATCTGGGTATGGGTGAAGCGGCAAAATTGCTGTCCAAATTGGTTGATCGCAAGCGCATGACCGCCGGTGAAATGGCCAATGTGCTAACTAACATTACCCCCACACTTTCCTACGAGGGCATCGACAGCGCCGACGTGATTGTTGAAGCTGTGGTTGAAAACCCCAAAGTTAAGCACGCAGTGTTGGCTGAGGTGGAAGGCAAGATGCGCGAAGACGCCATTCTGACTTCTAACACCTCGACTATCTCCATCGATTACCTGGCGCAGCCTCTAAAGCGCCCAGAAAATTTCTGTGGTATGCACTTCTTTAACCCAGTGCACAAGATGCCGCTGGTCGAAGTAATTCGCGGTGCCAAAACGTCAGATACGGCCGTGGCCGCCACCGTCGGTTACGCCTTGGCCATGGGTAAAAAACCCGTGGTTGTGCGCGACTGCCCCGGCTTTTTGGTAAACCGTATTCTGTCGCCCTATATGGGTTGCTTCATGCAAATGGTGCACGAAGGCGCAGACTTTGCCGCAATTGATAAGGTTATGGAAAAATTCGGCTGGCCCATGGGGCCGGCCTACTTGTGCGACGTAGTCGGTATCGACACCGGCGTACACGCCGGTGCGGTCATGAGCGAAGGCTTCCCTGAGCGCATGTCTTACGACTACAAAACGGCCAGTGAAGTGCTCTATGAAGCCAAGCGCCTGGGCCAGAAAAACGGTAAAGGTTACTACAGCTATGAGACCGACAAGCGCGGTCGCCTGCAAAAAGTGGCCGACGATAGCGTATGGACTTTGCTGAAGGACCATGTTGCCGATCGCAAAGAATTCTCTGAAGAAGAGATCATCGAGCGTTTAATGGTGTCGTTGTGCTTAGAGTCGGTGCGTTGTCTGGAAGATAACATCGTCGATTCTGCCACCGAATTGGATATGGCGCTTATTTACGGCATTGGTTTCCCTCCCTTCCACGGCGGTGCAATCCGTTACATGGAAAGCCTGGGCCTGGCCAATTTCGTGGCCATCGCCGATAAATACGCGCACCTTGGCGGCTTGTACAAGGTGACCGATCAATTGCGCGCCAAGGCGGAAGCCGGCCAATCTTATTTCGCCTAAGGGGTAGTGAACATGAAACTTAATCCAAGAGATGCAGTTATTGTCGATTGTGGCCGCACGGCCATGGGTCGCTCCAAGGGTGGCGTATTTCGCAATACCCGCGCCGAAGATTTGTCGGCCGATTTAGTCAACAGCCTGTTTGCTCGCAATCCAAAGTTGGATGCAGCAGAAGTTGAAGACGTGATTTGGGGCTGTGTGAACCAGACCAAAGAACAGGGCTGGAACATTGCTCGCATGATGAGCCTGATGACTGTGGTACCGCACTCGGCCGGCGGTCAAACTGTGAGTCGTTTGTGTGGTTCTTCTATGAGTGCGCTGCACACCGCGGCCCAGGCGATCATGACCAACAACGGCGATATGTTTGTTGTGGGCGGTGTTGAGCATATGGGTCACTTGCCGATGGATCACGGCGTCGATCCGAACCCGCGTTTGTCTAAGCACGCGGCCAAAGCGGCCGGCATGATGGGCCTGACAGCGGAATTTTTGGCGCTGATGCACGGTATCACCCGCGAGCAACAAGATGCCTTTGGCGAGCGTTCACACCGTCTGGCGCACAAGGCCACGGTTGAGGGTAAATTTGCCAATGAAATTTTGGCCCGCGAAGGTCACGACGCCAACGGTTTCAAAATCATGGTGTCTCAGGACGAAACCATTCGTCCAGAGACAACGGTTGAAGGCTTGTCGCAATTAAAACCCGCTTTTAATCCCAAAGGCGGCACCGTAACGGCCGGCACCTCTTCACAAATTTCCGATGGCGCCAGCGCCATGATCGTGATGAGCGCCGAGCGCGCCCAGGCCTTGGGCGTGACACCCATCGCGAAAATTCGCGCCATGGCGGTAGCCGGCGTCGATCCTTCGATCATGGGTTACGGTCCCGTGCCATCAACCCAGAAGGCGCTGCAGCGTGCAGGCCTGACCATGGCCGACGTCAATTACCTGGAATTGAACGAAGCCTTCGCAGCTCAAGCCCTGCCTGTGTTAAAAGATTTGGGCCTGCTCGATAAAATGGATGAAATGGTAAACCTCTACGGCGGCGCCATCGCCCTCGGTCACCCATTTGGCTGCTCCGGTACGCGCATCACAACAACCATGCTCAATGTGATGCAGCAAAAGGACTTTGCCATTGGCGTATCTACCATGTGTGTGGGTTTAGGCCAGGGTATTTCCACAGTGATTGAGCGTATTTAGTTTTCCATGCTTTAACCCCGGTTGTATTCCAACCGTCTTGTCACGCCGGCGCCCTAACAAGCGCCGGTTTTTTTTGCCTACAGGATGTAGGTACATCCCGTAAGGCAGGACGCCGAAAGGGAGTGCCAAAGGATGTAGGTACATCCCGCAAGGCAGGACGCCGGAAGGGAGTGCCAAAGGATGTAGGCACATCCCGTAAGGCAGGACGCCGAAAAGGAGTGCCAAAGGATGTAGGAACATCGTAAGGCAGGACGCCGGAAGGGGTGCCAAAGATGTAGGAGCATCGTAAGGCAGGATGCCGGAAGGGAGTGCCAAAGGATGTAGGAACATCGTAAGGCAGGACGCCGGAAGGGAGTGCTAAAGATGTAGGAACATCGCAAGGCAGGACGCCGGAAGGGAGTGCCAAAGATGTAGGAACATCGCAAGGCAGGACGCCGGCAGGGAGTGTCACAGGATGTAGGAACTTCGCTCGGTGGGACGTCGCAAGTATGTCCTGGCGCACGGTTCAATACTTGAAACAGTTGAATGCCATAAAAGAAGTTGTTCAGCTTTAGCGCCAGCTCAATTCTTGGAACAGACATTGCACTATCATCTACTTTTAGAGGTGAGGCGTTGCCATGAGTGTTGTCTTTGATCGAGCCATGATTGAGCTGGTCCGCGAAATTCGTCGACGGGTCCCAAGCCATATTAAGCCGGACATTAAATTGGCGAATCCGTATTTGCTGAGCTGTTTACAGGTTCAATACGGCGCGTCGTCCGATGTGGTATTAAAAACCTTGATTCAAGGGCTATTTGAGCGAGCGGGCGGCGGTTGGCAAGCTCGCCTGACGGGGCCCGTCGAAGTAGAAAATCCAGCACAGGTGGCGCGGGTATATCGTGGTCAGGTGTCGCACACAGAGAGGGTGCCATCAGGGCCGCTAGACGATGTGCCTTGCAAGCCCAAGGCGCAGCGCATTTATCGCGGCCAACCCGTGCTTTAAGGGCATTAAGATGATGTAAATTGGTGCGAGACAGTGAGTCTTGCGCCCTGTCCGTGCAATACGCTAACGGTGGCGACTGGCGAGTAAGCGCTGGGCCACCTGATCGAACTGGTTAAATACCGCGTCGGCCATTACTTCAAATGCTTCGTTGTGGGCATTGCGCCATAGCCAGGCCTGCATACCCGCGCGCCGCGCCGCCATCAGGTCAAATTTAAAATCGCCTAAATAGGCCAGTTTTGCGGGCGGCAGTTGCCATTGCTCAGCTACCCGCAACAATCCCTCAGGGTGGGGTTTGAACTCGGTGCAGTCTTCGCGGGTGATGATATGTTCGATGGGGATGTTCAGTTTTTGCACCATCAAATCGGTGGCCTCGCGCATATTGCGCGTGACAATGGCCATAGGAATGCCCGCGTGCTTAAGCGATTTCAGGGCGGCTTCGGCACCCTCTATCCAGGTGGCTGCGCGAGCGCCTTCGAGCTCGTGTCGCTCGATAACGGCCTGACTGTACTGGCGCAGCGGTTCGTCGGTGAGCCCGGCCAAATACTCCAGCAGTGGTGTTCCATCGGCTAGCCCTAATTCGGCACGCATGGCATTAAAATCGAGCCGGGAATCGACCAGGGTATTGTCCAAATCAAAAATGATGCCTTGCAAAGTGGTCACCGAGAATTACTCATGAGGGGCGGTTACGGCAGCGCCCGCGCGCTGGCTAAGCGCTCAGTAGTGTAACTGCTCCCGGCATTCGATGCTGTGGTCGTCCACATGAATTTGCAGGCGCTTGCCCCACTCACCGTGTGTGACATTACCGCATTCGACAGTCACTGGCTCACCATGGCGCTGTAAGCTGATGCGATAGACTCCATCGGCCTGGTCGGCATCATAAAACACCCGCGCCTCGCGGCTGGGAGGAATAGCATCTAGTGAAAGGTGGTTGGACGGCAGCGTAATACTGATCTGGTCGATGGTCCACTGGCTGTGATTAAACACGGTGACCGACGGGGTAAGCCCGCACAATAGCAGGAAGGCCATCGCACAGGCACAGGCGATTAAGCCGGTAGCCAGCGCGATATAGAGAAGCCATCGAGTTACCTGTTGTGCCATTGCGTATTTACTACCTGTTACCTGTGCATCATTGGTTGGCTAGCGGTGTATCGCCGGTTGCGTCGTGTCTCTCGGCCGTCGCGCTAGCTGCTCAATCCAGCCAGCGATAAAGGCCATAGGCGGCGGCCAAATAGAAGGGCCTGAGCGATGCCAGCGGAAATCGCCGGGGCGGCTGTTGCATAAATTCCGGCAGCTCGTGATTGGCTTTGAGCATCAATTTGATGGCTTGTTGACCGCTCCAGCTGCCCATTGCAATGCCATTGCCATGGTATGCGAGCGCACAGTACAAGCCGTTTGCCAATTTGGCCACATGCGGTGTCTGCCGCGCGCTTAGGGCTACTCGGCCCCTCCAGAAATAGTCTATGCCAAGGCCGTGGGCCGCGGGGAACAGGCGCAAGAAGTCTGCCGTGTGCTGCGCCCGTCTCGCCGCAAAACTCGTCGCAGACTCGGAAATTCCGCCGCGACCCCCAAAGAGCAGACGCCCGTCGGGCAGCAGACGGAAGTAGTAGAGTAGATGTCGGGTGTCGTAGGCGGGTGTTTGGTGCTGCCAGCCCATGGCCGCCAGCGTGCTGACAGGTAGCGGTTGGGTGACCAGAATATTGGACTGCGCCGGCAGTAACCGACCCTTGAGCGGGCGCACTAGGCTGTCTTGGGTGTAGCCATTTGTGGCCACGAGCACCCGGCGCGCACGCAGGCTGAAATCGGCTCCGCTCACTTGCCAGCCGCTGGAGTTGGATTTTAGCTGGGTCACTGGCGCGGGCATGTGAAATTGGGCGCCGAGTCGCTGGGCCGCATCTACTAAGCCGAACAGGTATTTGAGCGGGTGCAGGCCAAAGCCCGCTGGGTTCCACAGCGCCTGTAAACCGTAGGGGTTGCGGTTGCCGGCACTGTCGAGCTGGGCGGTGGGTCTCAGCTGAGCTTGCCGGCCATAAAAATAGGCGAGTTCGCGCTGCGTGTGCAGCAGTTGATCGCGACCGCGGTGGTGGTGCGCCAGAATCCACTCGCCCGCGCCGCTGCGATCGGCATCGATAGCGTGGTCAGTGCATAGCGCGGCTACCAGGTCGATGGCTGCAAGTTGACCGCGAGCGTAACACTTGGCTTCTTGTTCGCCGAACTTGCGGGCAATTGTCGAAATACCGAGCCCATCGCCGCCTAAACAGCAAAAGCCTCCATTGCGGCCGCTGGCTCCCCAGCCAGGGTAGTGGGCATCTAAAACTAGTACTTGCATGCCCGCTTCGGCGGCGGTGAGTGCGGCATTGAGGCCGGTAAATCCGGCACCTATGACTACCAAGTCATAGGTGGTTTGGAGTGCAACCGGCGCCAATACGGGTGCCGGTGCTGTGTCGGTCCAATAGCACTCAGGCGCGCTTGGACCTAGCAAATCAGGCGTTTTCGGTGGCTCCATGGGGCGCGCTGGCCTCCGAGGTGAGTGGGGTGTCTTCTGCGCGGCGTCCAAAGTACTGCACAATCAGCCACAGCAATACGGCGCCTACAAGCATACACAGCCACCAGGGCAGACCGAGGCCCGCAGGCAGGGTGCCAATCAGCATGCCGACGGCGCCCACCACCAAGCAGTAAAGCATCTGGCTACGCACGTGGTCGATGAGATCGCAGCCCGAGGCCATGGCGGATAACAGGGTGGACTCGGCGAGGGGCGAGCAGTGATCGCCCCAGATTGCACCTGCTAAAACACCGGATACCGAAGAGTAAAACAGGTGTAGATGCTCTGTGCCGGTCATGTCGTTGTGAACCAACACCGCCCAGGCCAGCGGCACCACCATGGGCATCATAATACCCATGACGCCCCAGCTGGAACCGGTGGCAAAGGCCATGAAGGCCGCCAGCACAAAAATCACCAACGGCATTAAATTCGGGTTCAGGGTGTCGCCCAGCGCCGAGATCAGGAAGTCTGAGGTGTGCAATTCTGTGTTTACGGCGGACAGCGACCAGGCCAGGGTCAAGACGAAAATCACCAGCATCACCGCCTTTGCGCCCCCGAACCAGGCATCGGTGATTTCGTGCACGCTGAGCAAGCGCTGAGCCAAGGTCATCGCAAATGACACAATACAGCCGGCCACTGAGCCGTACATCATCGAGGCAAAGGAGTTGGCATTGCCGATAATCTCCCGCAGCGAGTCGTCGGCGCGGTCGGGGCTGGCCAGGCCCGTCAGGTAGATGGACACCATGGTGACACCTATCAGTACGCACATGGGAATGACTGCGTTGAAGGCGCGGTAGGGCACGCCCGGCTTCGGCTCCAGGTCTTTTTCCTCGGGCGCCGGGCCACTGTCGTGGGCCATGCCGGGGCTTAGCACCCGGCCGGTGTGAAAGGCGCGCTGTTCGGCGCGCAGCATGGGGCCAAAGTCTTTGCCAGTGCCGGCGATAAAAAGCACAAACACTATGGCCAGCACCGGATAAAAACTGTACATGAGAGAATTAAGGAAGACCGAGTAGGCGGATTCCTCGAAGCCGCTAATGGTGCCTAAGCCATCGTTGATGACGCCCACCTGAAAGCCAATCCAAGTGGTAACAAACAAAATCGCCGACACAGGTGCAGCGGTACAATCCACTAAGTAGGCGAGCTTCTCGCGCGAGATGCGCATGGTGTCGGAAATTTTCTTCATGGTGTTGCCCACAATTAGGCTGTTGGCATAGTCGTCGAAGAAAATAGCGAGCCCTAAAAAGCTGGTAGACAATTGGGTTTGTGAGCGGTTCCTAACCACGCGAGTAATGCGTTCCGCGATGCCCATGGTGCCACCATTGCGGGAAATGATGCCCACCATGCCGCCTATCAAGAAGCAGAACACAATCACCTCCATGTGCTCGCGCTCGGTGAGTGCGTTGATCACATACACTTGGCAGGCGTCTAGAATTGCGTGGCCCAGGCCGCTGGCGGTCATGCCGTACACCATCCAAATGCCGGTGATCAGGCTGACAAACAGCGCCACCATGACATTGCGCAGGAGCAGCGCCATGGTTACCGCCATGAGTGCGGGGATCAAGGAAAACCAGCCGGGCAGTGCGGTCACCTCGGCGGTGGCCAAGGTGTGGCCATTGCTGCTCAACGCCAGTTGTACCGGATTTTGCTCGCTGACCAGGTCTGTGAATGTCAGGGTCCCCTCTGCCAAGCTACCGGTGTGCGCTTTGCCGTTCACCGTAACAAACAAGGTGCGCGCTTGCAGTTCGTCGGCGTTGTCGATACTAATGCTAAAGGGGACACCGGTCAGGACGACCTTTGGCAGGGTCCAGCCCGCGTCGGTGTCGGCTTCGGCAGCCTGCAGTGGCAGGCAAAATATGAGTGCGCAAATACAGGTAATTAACGCCGTAAACAGGCGGGGTTTGCTATTGTTATGGGGCATAAGGCATCCGGTCTGAGTCAGGGTC
Organism: Simiduia sp.; assembly: GCF_058345725.1. NCBI lineage: Bacteria > Pseudomonadati > Pseudomonadota > Gammaproteobacteria > Cellvibrionales > Cellvibrionaceae > Simiduia > Simiduia sp. The sequence goes on from NZ_JBTUOC010000014.1 coordinate 58,706, forward strand.
TGGCGAAACGCAAAAGACGGAATGTAACCAAGGCAGCGGCGTAACGCCAGCACAGAATCACTTGACCCCAATAGGGTATTGAACAATTATTCGGATTGGCGCAATTTGAATAAAATCTGTTCAGCAATGCTCGGCGCTGCGCCAATCGGCGCCGGCCAGCGCCATAATCATAACGACACACAAACAGACAAAACGCAGGCTCAGATGGATCAAGCAACGGCAACCCGTTCAGTCGATCAACAACTCAAGCAGGGCTTTGCCTTGCTCAACGCAGGTCAGGCGCCAGCGGCAGCCAAGTTGTGTCAACAGCTACTGGCACAGCATCCGCGCCTGCATCAGGCCCATTTTTTGGTGGGCCTGGTGGCGCTGGAAATGCGCGACCGATCGGTGGCCTTGCAGGCCTTTGGGTCTGTGACGGTATTGCAACCCAAGCATGCGGCTGCCTGGGCCCACCTGGCAAAACTTTATATGGAAGAGGGCCAGGTAAACCGAGCCGATGCGGCGCTGAAACAGGCAGAGGCCGCACAAAGCTCAGATCCGCTGGTGCTGGACTTGATGGGGATGGTCTATACCCGCATGGGGGATCACGGTTTGGCGCGCGCGTGTTTTGAACGCGCTGTGCAGGGCGCCCCGGATGCAATCCCCTACCAACTTAATCTCGCCAATAACCGCGTTTACCACGGCAAATTTTCCGAGGCACAGGCCTTGTATGAGTCGGTCTTGGCAAGGGTACCCCTGCAGGCACAGGCTCATTGGTCACTAGCGGGGGCGCGCAAGGCCACCGATACACAGCATATCGAGCAGATGCGCGAGCTACTTGAAAAGCCCAATATCACGGCCCGCGCACAGGCGTTTTTATGGTATGCCATTGGCAAAGAAAGTGAGGATCTCGCGCACTGGGACGAGGCAATTTGTGCGTTTGTTAATGGTGCAGCTGCTCGACACAGCACTGTGGCCTACGACGAGGCCGCCGAGGCCGATATGTTCGAAGCACTGCCCGAGCTGTGCGATGCGGCCTGGCTAAGTGATGGCGCACCGGGCGCGCAATCAGCGGCGCCGATTTTCGTCTTGGGGCAGCCGCGCACTGGCACTACGCTAATAGAGCGTATTATCACCAGCCACTCACAGGTGACCTCCGCCGGCGAATTGCAGCAGTTTGGTTTGGCGCTGCGCCGACTAACCCAGCACCAGGACCCGCGCCGTTTCTCCAAGGCGCTGTTTGAGTCCGCCCGGTCGCTCAACCCTGCGGCTGTGGGCGAACAGTATTTGGCGTCCACACAGCGCATGCGTGGTACCACACCGCGCTTTGTCGATAAATTGCCCGTCAATTACCTGCTCATTCCGTTTATTTTGAAGGCACTACCAAACGCTAAGATCGTGCATTTGGTGCGCGATCCCATGGATGCCTGCTTTGCCAGTTTTAAGCAATTGTTTGCCGACGCCTATCTACACTCTTACGATCAGGCCGAAATGGCCCGCCACCACGCCCGCTATCTGCGATTAATGGCCCGCTACCGCAAACAATTTCCCGGTCGCTTTTTTGATATCAGCTATGAGGCAACTGCGCGGGAACTGGAGCCCAACGCCCGCGCGTTAATCGACTATCTGGAGCTGCCCTGGGAGGATACTTGCCTATCCTTCCACCAGAGTAGCGCCACCGTGGCCACCGCCAGTGCCGCCCAGGTGCGCGAGCCGGCGCACACCCGTTCGATCGGGCGCTGGAAAAAATACCAACAACAATTGCAGCCCATGCTGCAAACTTTACGCAATGAAAACGTCGAGGTTTAACACGCAATATCGTTAAGTTCAGGGGATCACAATGACAAGAGAGGAACCCATGCATAGTCCATCGAATCACGCGCTTAGGCGCAAGCGTTTAGCTGCCAGTATTACGGCGGCGTTATTGGCTTCGGGCATGTCGGCCGCCGCGCAGGCGCAAGACTGGCTGGAAGAGGTGACAGTTACGGCCACTAAACGCGCGGAAAACGTGCAGGATGTACCACTGGCTATCTCCGCATTTACGGGTGACTTTACCAAAGACAATAATCTGGATGACGTAAAAGATCTGATCAATATCACACCCGGTATTACCGGCAACTCGAAGGACTCATTTCTCGACGCCGTAAGCGTGCGGGGTATTCGCACCCAAGATTTCGGTGTGGGCGGCGATCCCTCTGCGGCTTTTTTCAAGAATGACTTCTACGAAGGGCGCAATGGCGCGGCGGTAACCAGTCTTTACGACATGGAGCGCTCAGAAGTGTTGCGCGGGCCTCAAGGCTTCCTGTTTGGCCGCTCATCCATTGGCGGCGCTATCAGCGTGCATACCGCCAAGGCCGATATAAACGGCGGCAATTCGGGTTATATTGATGTGGATTTGGGCCAGCGTGGGCACGCGGTGGTCGAAGGTGCTGTCAATCTTCCGATTAACGATCAATGGGCCATGCGCCTGGCGGGCTATCGCTCGCAGGAAGACGGCTACGTGGACAATATCGCCGGCGGCGACGATCTCATCGGCCATGAAAAGTCGGCCATTCGGTGGTCGACGGCATACCAGGGTGACAAGCTGGGCATGGATTTTGTTGCCGAATATGAAACGCGCAAGCAATCGGGTTCGGTGTACCGCGCCGTCACTACCGGCGAAACCTGGGAGGCAATTAACGCCGCCAACGGTCCCATTCAAGTCGGCGGCGACAAACGCGATGCCGATGTGGATTTAGCCGATGGCGAGCAGGACGACGCGGATATCTTGGCGCTGCAATTAAAGTTGACTTACGATCTGGGTTTTGCCGAATTAACATCTAACACCGGCTATAAAGATCACGATTACTACTACTCCGAAGATTACGATGGTACGCCAGCCAATCTGAACAATTACCGCCAGGAGCAAACGGGCGATTATTTTCAGCAGGAGTTGCGCTTAACGTCGCTCGGCACCGAGGCGCTGAGCTGGTATGCCGGCGTGTCTTACTATCAGGAAAAAGTGGATGCCATGTTTCGTTTCCGATCCTCGGAAGATGAAATGTGCAAATACTATTATTACTACTACAACCCAGGTTCAACAATTAATAGCTGCGCCGATTACTACACGGATTTTTATGCCAGCGACAATGGTTATCTCGATGAAACCAACCGCGCGATTGGTGACTACGAGGGCTGGGCTACTTATGTGGATTTAAGTTACGCCATTAACGAAGCGTGGGACTTCAGCCTCGGTGCCCGCTACTCCAGCGATAAGAAAACTTTCACCCAAAATGTGCCGGAACCCGAAAGCTACTTGGGCGCCTATTGGGCCTACGGTTTTTATACCGAGGGCGATATTAAGCAATCGGAAACCTGGACTGATACCACTTGGCGGTTTATTACCCGCTGGCGGCCTACCGATACGGCGATGGTATTTGCCAGCTTTACACAAGGCTATAAACCGGGCGGATTTGGTACTTTTAGTATCGATACCGACGATGATTTCAGCCCCGGTGATGGCATAGCGCAGGGCGATTATCCCCTGAATATTTTCGACCCGGAAACCGTCGATTCCTGGGAGTTAGGCTACAAGGACACACTCTTTGACGGCAAGGCCAATATTACGCTCACGGGCTTCCTGTACAGCTACAAAGACCTGCAGGTTATTAACAGCGAAGTGCCAGCCAAGGTGCGCAATGCCGGTGAGGTGGATGGCAGCGGCGTCGAGGCCACAGTGACTGCGGCGATCAATGAGAACTGGAATATCTATGCCGGTATTGGCTACCTCAACACAGAGGCGTCTAAAATGGCGGGCGTGTGCCCGGCGTCGGACGATACCGATCCAGAGGCCAACCCGACAGACAGCTTCTGCGAGGGCTCCAATCTGTTTTGGTCGCCCGATTGGTCGGGTAGTGTCGTGCTGAATATGAATTACCCCATGGGCGCCGGCCAGCTGGTGGGCAATCTGGGTGTTAATTTTGAATCAGAGCGCGGGCGAGGGTGGGAGGATCTCGACGAGACGCAAATTGATGCCTACAACGAGTGGAATCTGCGCATGGGGTATCGCTCGGATGATAAGTGGTCGGTCATTGGCTATGTGGAAAATCTCACCAATCAAAACACCTATGACGGCATTAACAATAATGGCGGTATTGTCCCCGCGCATTTCTTTGGCCCGAGTCGACCGCGCACCATCGGCGTGAGCTTCGGCTACGAATGGGATTAAAAGCCTGCTCCCTAGCCGCTAAACGCTAGGGTAAATATACGTTTCAAGCCCGCCCGGTGCGGGCTTTTTTATGGCCAGCGATAGCGCCCAGGCAAAGTGGCACCATTGGCAACCTTTATCTGGCGCTAAAGTCCCGTCCCTCGCCCGCGTAAGGTAGTGCACTGTATCGCACGACCTCACGCTAACAAAATTGACAACAGAGGACTTCCCATGCGCTCGCCTGTTCTTACTATGTGCCGCACTTTATTGGCCGCCTGTTTCTCATCGGTTGTGCTAGCCGACACCTTATTCAACGAAGATTTTCAAGATGGCAACGCCAATGGTTGGGCTTTCAGTGGCTATGGCACGGCCTATGTGACGCTCTATGCCAATAATTATTCCCTGCGTCTCACGCGCCAGCGCACAGCGGATCAGTCGCTTAGTACCGTCGGCTTCGACAATGTGGCGGTGGCCATGCAGTTTGCAGCGTCAAGTTTGGAGTACGGTGAAACCTGCGTGGGAGAGGTTTCCACAGACGGTCAGAATTGGCAGCGAGTTATCACTGTTTACGATGGCCAAGACAATGGCGTGACGCTCTACAGCGGTAATTTGTCACCTGTGGGTGCAGATAACAACGCCAACCTACAACTGCGCCTGCGCGCCAGCGGCAACAGTACCGGCGACTACTGCTGGGCCGACAACATTGTGGTGTCGGGCAACGTGATGAGTGTGGCGCCCGACTTACAGGTATCGGGCGCACTCAATTTTGGCGACGTGAGTGTGGGCTCCAGCGCCCAACAAAGTCTCACCGTCAGTAATTTAGGGAATGCCAATTTGCACATAGGCGCGGTGGATGCGCCGGCCAATCCTTTTGCTGTATCGGCAGATACTTGTGCCTACGCCACCCTGGTGCCACAGGGGCAGTGCCAAATGACAGTGGCCTTTGCGCCCGCAGTCAACGGCAATGCGAGCGATGCGCTCACTATCAACTCCGATGATCCGCAACAACCCAGCGCCAGTGTGCAATTACTAGGCAACGGTACAGCTGCTCAGGGCGTCTACGATCCGCTTACCGGTAGCGGCAATGTGGGCCGCACGGCGCTGAGCTATAGCACGTTGAATGGCAGCAGTGTGAACCTGCAGGATTACAGTGCCTACGCCTTGCCCGCAAACGCCGCCAACCCGCAGCACACCTTTGAAGGTACATTAACGCTCAGTGGCGAGGCCACCAACGGTAGCTTTGTGGAGCGCGGCACAAGCCTCGCCTATGCCTACACGGACCCGGGGCATCTGCCGGAATTCAGTTTTGATTTTGTGCAGCACGGCACGCATTTAATACCCAAGCAGCGCGGCCTGATTGCCACCAGTCACCCGAGCTGGAGCTACATTTTGGAGCCCGGTCGCGTGTGGCAGGAAGATGGCGATAACGGCTACAGCCGTGCTTCGCTGCCTTTTGCGCTGCAGGAAAATGGCGCTAATTGTACCCACAACGGCGTGTTGAGTTTTGCCTTTAAAGGCGACGGCAGCGTGACCAAGGTGGCCTATCAGATTGCCGGTGAGACCTGTGCGTATTTTAAATACGATATGTGGGGTCTGCTGTCGGCCAGCTACACGCCCAAGGCGGTCGTCGGCGCCGCGCAACTGCAGGCGAATTACGAAACGGAAGTGCATCAACGTATGCCCGTTAAGCCAATCAGTGCGCTGGCCACGGACTATCCGTCGGCGGGTATCAGCGTGGCGACCATCGGCTCCGAACAGGCGGCAGACCATCGCACGGTATTCGGTGTGGCCGTTGCCGGCGTGCACTACGCTGGCGGCTGCGATACGCGTCAGGGCACTTATCCGCATTGCGATGTATTAGACCTGCCGTCTTATTCCACGGCCAAGTCCACGGTGGGGGCGTTGGGGCTAATGCGTTTAGAGCAAAAGTACGCGGGCTCGCAAAAAGATTTGCCACTGGCGGGTTGGGTGAGCGAATGTTCTGGTAGCCAGTGGCAGGGCGTTACCCTTGAGCACGCCTTGGATATGGCCACCGGCAATTACACCTCCGCAGGCTTTGAGGTGGACGAGGGTTCAACCACCACCGCCAATGACTTTTTCCTCACCTACACCCACGCCGATAAAGTGGCCCACAGCTGCGCCTATACGCGCAAAAGTACGCCGGGTAGCCTCTGGGTGTACCACACCTCAGACACTTATTTGTTGGGGCGCGCGATGAATGTGTACTACCAAGCGCAGGCGGGTGCGGGCGCCGATTTTTACACCGATATGCTGGTGCCGGAAATCTGGCAGCCACTGGGTCTCAGCCCGGTCACCTACACCAGTTTGCGCACTTTCGACAGCCAAGCACAGGCGCTCACCGGCTACGGGCTCACCTACCATCGCGACGACGTGATTAAGCTGGCTGAATTTTTGGCGCAGGCCGATGGCCAGATTAATGGTCAGCCCATGTTGGATGCAGGCTTGTTAGACGAGGCACTACAGCGCACCAGCAATCACGGCCTGAGTGCTGGCAGTGTCTACGATCGCTACCAAAACGGGTTCTGGGCCTGGAATGCCAAAGAGGCGATGAATTGCAGCGGCGATGTCTGGGTACCCTATATGTCGGGCTATGGCGGCCTTGCAGTGGTGATGCTGCCGAATAACATCACTTACTACATGTTCAGCGACAACAACGAGTACAGCTTTGTGGATACCGCCAAGGAGCTGAACAAAATTCAATCCCTATGCCCGTAATGGTGGCTGACTTGCGCCCGCACTTCAGTGCGGGTTTTTTTGCGTGCGTGTGGCGCCCAAGTAGCGGGGCACAGGTAATTCGCCCTTGTGCTGTGCTCGCAGGGCTGGTACAAAAGTACCACAGACCTTTTCGGGTAAGACCATGCTTGAGAATTTGATCAAGCTGAGCGAACACTCAGAGCTTAACCTGCAGGCCCAATTGCGTCAGCAGATAGTGACACTCGTATCGCAAGGCCTCATTCCGGCTGGCCAGCGACTGCCGTCCTCGCGCCGACTGGCCGATAGTCTGGGCATATCGCGCAACACCGCGGTGCTGGCCTATCAACAGCTAATCGACGAAGGTTATCTGGTCAGCCGCGAGCGCTCGGGCATCTACGTGAGCCAAGCGGTGTTGTGCGGTGGGCCGCGGGTGGCCGACGGCGACGCCAAACCCACTGTCAATCGCCTGTGGCGACAGCGACTCGGCGATTGCGGCCAGCGCGACAGCGGCTTTCCGGTACCGCCCCAGTGGCAGGACTATCCCTACCCCTTTCTCGAAGGCGAGTTTGATCAATCGCTGTTTCCCGTGGCCGAGTGGCGCGAGGCCAGCCGACTGAGCTTGGGTGTGCGCGAAATTAACGATTGGTCGCGCGCGCGCGGCGACGCCGACGATGCACAATTGATTGAGCAAATTCGTACAAAAATCTTGCCGCGCAGAGGTATCTCGGCGCGGCCCGACGAGATTTTAATTACCAACGGCGCCCAGCAGGCGCTGTATTTACTGGCCAATTTACTGTTTAACCACATGACCCGCGTGGCGGTAGAGGAACCCGGCTACCCGGACTTTCGCGAGCTGGTGCTGCGCGCCGGCAGCGAGGTTCAGTACTGGCCGGTGGATACCCACGGACTGGATGTCGATCACAACGAGGGCCAGTGCCAGTTTATTTACGTCACACCCAGTCATCAGGTGCCTACTACGGTAACGTTGAGTTCGGCGCGCAGACAGCAACTTCTGGCGCAGGCCAAACAATTTGATCAGATAATTATCGAAGACGATTTTGACAGCGAAACCAATTTTTTGGGCAATCCGCATCCCGCTCTTAAGAGCCAGGACGACGAGGGCAGGGTGATATACATCGGCAGTCTATCGAAGGTGATCTCGGCGGGCCTGCGCCTTGGCTTCATGATTGCGCCGGCGGAGTTGATAGAGGCGTTGCGCCACGAGCGGCGTTATATGTCGCGCTTTCCCGCAGCCAATAATCAGCGCACGGCGGCGTTTTTTTTATCATTGGGCCACTTCGATGCCACTATGCGCCGATTGCATCAAATTTTTAAAGACCGCTGGATTGCCCTGCGCAATGCGTTGAACCACTATTTGCCGCGCGCGGTGTACACCATGGAGTCAGAGGGCGGCACCTGTTGTTGGGTGCAGGGGCCGGCGGGATTGCAGGTGGAAGAATTGTGTCGGCAGGCGGAGAAACGCGGTTTGTTGATCGAACCGGTGGCGCATTTTTACGGCGCTACAAACAGCCACCCTGGTTGCTTTCGGTTGGGGGTGAGTTCCCTATCCGTGGAAAAGATCCGACCAGGTATTGCCAAGTTGGCGGCGTTGATCCGCGAGTTGTCTGGCGAGGTGCGCGATGCACTGGACGAGGCCAATCCGCTGTGGTTGAACAATGCGCAATTGACGCGAGCGCTCACCGGCGCACGTCTACTTACTAAAACCGTGTACGGCCAGCCTTTGACCATCGATCTGCTACCCGACGGTCGCATGGTGGGGCATGCGGGCTTTGCCAATGAGGAGCAAGACGAAGGCCGCTGGTGGGTGGCCGACGACCGTTTTTATCGCCAGTGGCACAGTTGGTCTTATGGCGAAGTGATGAGCTTCTATACAGTGGTGGAACAAGACCAGGTGCGCTGGTACGACCACGAGCATCGCTTTATCGACAGCGCCATTATGCGCCACCAACAAGCCGTTGATTTCCCGCGTGGGCAACTGGAACCATAGGCGACGAAAAACTGGCACTAGGGGCTGTGCCCGCAAGCCCTTACTCTGATCACAGCTAGGGGCAATAGGTGTTATTGCTCACGTGGGTTTTAATCAGGGAATTTGCCAATGAGCCGTTTTGCCGTTGCCGGTTTGCAGCTTGCGCTAAACAACCAAAATAATCTCGATGAGCTGGTGCAGGAAGTGACACTGGCTAAAAAACGTTTTCCATGGTTGCACATGGTTGTGGTGGGGGAATTGGCGCTGTTTGGGCCGTCCACCGACCAGGCTGTCAGTGCCGACCATAGCGTATTTGAACAGTTGGCCGAATGTGCTCGCAGCAACAACATATGGTTAGTGCCCGGCAGTTTGTTTGTGGCCGAGGGGCGCCAAGTCTACAACACCACTCCAGTATTCGATCCACAGGGCCAGCAGGTGGCCAGCTACCGCAAGATATTTCCCTTCGCGCCCTATGAAAAGGGCGTGACCCCTGGCGCCGAATGCTGTGTATTTGATGTGCCAGGTGTGGGGCGCTTTGGTGTCAGTATTTGCTACGACATGTGGTTTCCGGAAGTGTCGCGCACGCTGGCCTGGATGGGCGCCGAAGTTATCCTGCACCCCACTATGACCAATACCATAGACCGAGAGGTAGAAATTTCACTGGCGCGCGCCAATGCATTATCCAATCAAGTGTACTTTGTGGATATTAATGTGGCTGGCCGCCTGGGCAATGGGCGCTCCGTGGTGTGCGGGCCAGGCGGTGAAATCGTTCACCAAGCCGGCGAAGTCCGCGAAATCATTGCCGTTGAATTGGATCTGACGCATGTACGGCGCTGTCGCGAACGCGGCTGGCACGGCTTGGGTCAGGTATTAAAAAGCTGGCGCGACTGCGACGCGGTTTTTCCACCCTACAGCCAGGGCGCCAGCGCATCGCCCACCTTGCAACAATTGGGTGAGCTGGTGTTGCCCGAGCGCGATTAGCGCGCCGGGTAACTGGACTCAATGCGAACGAACAACTGGTACTATGGCCGCTAGATAGCTGCCGTCATAGTAACCTCAGTAAAAATATAACATCGAGGAGCGGGCTACATGACTACCCAAACACTGAACAAAAACGTCCTAGCGCTGGCAGTGGCTACCGCGGCATTGAGTGCCCCGGTGAGTTACGCACAAGATGCCGCTGTTGTGCTGGAAGAAATTATCGTTACCGCCGGTATGCGCGAGCAGACGGTGCAGGACATTCCCTACAATATTTCCTCCTTGTCGGGCGATAAACTGGCCGCGTCTCAAGTTATTGATGCCGCAGAAATGATCCGAAATTTTGCCGGCATTGGCTTGGTAGATCGCGGATTTCGCAATTCAGGTGTGACCAATGGCATTATGATTCGCGGCATCAACGTGGAGTCTGGCGCCACCGGCGATGTGGCCTTGTCGACTGTGCCCACTGTATCCACCTACGTGAATGACACGCCGCTATACGCCAACTTTTTGTTGAAAGATATTGAACGAGTTGAAGTGTTGCGCGGCCCGCAGGGCACCCTGTACGGCTCGGGGGCTCTGGGTGGCACCGTGCGCTACATCATGACCGAACCAGACACTCAGTCGATGACCGCAAAGGTCAGTGGTAGCTACTCGCAGACCGAAGGTTCCGATGGATTTAACTGGACTGTGGACGCCATGCTGAACTTGCCGCTCGGCGAAACCTTGGCCGCGCGCGTCTATGCCAGCAAAGTAGACGCTGCCGGTATTACCGACTACAAAAACATCTACCAGCTGGATGCCAACGGTGCGCCGGTGGCCGAGGGCGGCGATATTCTCGCGGGAGATCCCGTTTATACGCAGAAAAAAGATGCCGATACCGTCGACATAAATTTTGTGCGCGCAGCACTGAAGTTTGAACCCAGCGAAAATTTTGATGCACTCTTGTCTTTCCAAACGCAATCCGACGAAATTGGTGGCCGACGTCAGGAAACGCCGGGCACTGACGGTTATGGCACTGCCTATCGGGACTACGAAAATGGCTCGGTACAGTTAGAGCCCTCTGAGCGCGATGTCAGTCTCGCCAGTTTGGAAATGGAGCTCGATGTGGGCTTTGCCTCAGTGGTTTCCTCTACGTCACTGTACGATCACTCGGGCGAAAGCGTCAGCGAAAATACCGGTTTCTATGCGCAGTTGGGTTGGATTTCAGGCTACTACTACGACATGCCACGCCCGATGGCCTCAGCGCAGCGCAGCTACGAAGATAAAGCGTTGGTACAGGAACTACGACTGGTATCCCAGGGTGACGGCGCTATCGACTATGTGGCGGGACTCTACTACATGGATCAGGAGATGCAGTCGGTTCAGAACTCTTTCCTGCCAGATTATACCGACTACACCATTGCCTTGTGGGGCGATCAGTACACCACTGGAACCGATCAAGATTGGGCCTACGATCGGCGCGAAACCTATAAAGACACCGCGGCATTTGGCGAGCTGACCTGGCACCTGAGCGATACACTGCATATGACGCTGGGAGCGCGCTATTTTAACAACCGCTTCGATAACGACACCTTCATTGCGTTGCCCATGTACGACATCGATAACGGCCGCGAATCGAGCTTTAGTTTTGATGATTCCGGTACTTTGTTTAAGGCAAATCTTGCGTGGGATGTGAGTGAAACCACCATGGCATACGCCACTGTCAGCGAAGGCTACCGTCGCGGTGGCTCCAATGCCGTGCCGGTCGACGGCAACTTTGGTGAGCCCAACGGCGAAGTATTTGAAAATTACGCTCCCGATAGCGTGATCAACTATGAAGTGGGTATCAAGGGCAGTACCGATGCCTGGCAGTACACGGCCTCGTTGTTCCGCGTGGACTGGAAAGACATTCAGGTCAATGGTTCAACCGCTTACTACGGCTATTTTGTGGTTTACAACGGCGAAGAAGCACGTAGCCAGGGTGTGGAGTTGGAATTTACGGGCCAGCTGACCGACAGTCTGCGCATTAACGGTGGCTACGCTTATGTAAATGCCGAGCTTACAGAAGATTTGGTATCGCCGCAGTTTGGCACTACCGTCGCCGAATCCGGCCGTCGTTTGCCCGGTTCGCCAGAGCATTCACTATCGGCGTCATTGGAGCATAGTATTCAGTTGGAGAGCGGTCTGCAGTTGATCAACCGCTTAAACGCCTACTACCAAAGCGATACCCTGAATACCATTTCTGAAGGTTCATCGCTGGATGTAGAGTTTGATGGGTTCAGCCTTTGGAACTATGTGGGCACACTGGCGGGCGATAATTGGGATGTTAGCGCCTATGTAAAGAATATCGGTAATGAAAAAGGTGTTACTGGCGCGCTGACTGAGGGCTATATGGGCAGTGCTCCCAGTGAAAATTACTATGGTAACGGTGCAAAAAACTACATTACCTTACCGCGTACATTAGGTGCCGCGTTTAATTATCATTTTTAATTGGTCGATTGACGTCAAGGCTTTCCCGTAAGGCGCAACACCCCTGCAGAGCGCTCGCTAGCAGGGGTGTTGCGCCTTTTTTTTGTGGTCGCAAGCGGTGCTTTAACTTGCCGTGAGATATCGGTAGTCTGGCGGTATTGGATTGAGGGCAATTATGCAAAAACCTACGCGAACCCCCACAGCGGTCAACGCTAATTCGGCGCCGCAAACGCCTCCCGACGGACGCGACCTGGGGCAGTTGGAAGACCTGCTGAAACAGCAAGCCATGTCGGCGGCCTGCGATATGGCGCAGGCGCTTTATCAGCGCGCCTGTACCACGGGTATGACGGCCGAGGCGTGGGATAAGTTAGCCTTTTATCTGGGGCGTATGCATAGACATGTGCAGGCATTGCATTGTTACGATAGTGCCTTGAGTCTTGCGCCCGACGAAGCGGCGTTACATTTTAATCGCGCCATGGTGCTGCGCTTTTTGGGGCGCATGGATGAAGCGGAGCAAGCGGTAAATCGTTGTTTAGCGCTAACGCCCGCCGACTCAGAAGCGCTGGCGCTGCGCGCGGATTTGCGCACCCAAACAGCTGAGCGCAATCACGTGGCTCAATTGCAAGCGCAAATCCAGCGCACAAGCGACCCGGTCGCGCTTACCCGCTTACATTTCGCCCTGGCGAAAGAGCTAGAGGATTTGTCGCGTTATCAAGAAGCGTTTGCAGTGCTGGCCGTTGGCGCGCGCCTGCGCCGCGCCCGTATGCAGTATTCAGTCAAGCAGGACTTGCTGGTTATGGCGGCGTTGCAAAGGCAGCACGATGCTGCGTTTCTTGCCGACAGTTCCGCTGGCCACCCTTCGCCCGAACCGGTATTTATTCTGGGCATGCCAAGGGTGGGATCAACTTTATTAGAGCGGATGCTGGCCAGCCACAGCGCCATCGATTCCGCCGGTGAGCTGGACAATTTTGCACTGCAAATGGTTCAGCAGGTTAAGGCGCATGGCACCACAGCAGGGCGCGCAGATTTAGTGGCGCAAAGCAAGCTATTGGACTTTGACGCGCTGGGCAAGGCCTACCTCAATTCTACCCGGCCTCTGACTGGGCGCTCGCCCCATTTCATAGATAAGCTGCCGCTCAATTTTTTATACGTGGGATTGATTGCCAAAAGTTTGCCAAGGGCCACCATTATTCATATTTATCGCAATCCCATGGACAGCTGCTACGCCATGTTCAAGCGTTTATTTCACAACGCCTACCCATTTTCCTATCAGTTCGATGAATTGGCGCAATACTACGCTGGCTACCAGCGATTGATGGCCCATTGGCGACAGTGTTTGCCTGGGCGAATTATCGACGTGGCCTATGAAGACTTGGTGGCTGATGCCGAAACCACGTTAACCCGTGTGTTAACCGCCATGGGGTTGACGTTTGAACCAGAGTGCCTGCAGTACCATCGCCAGCAATCGGCCAGTACCACCGCCAGCGCCGCACAGGTTCGCCAGCAAGTGTATCGCTCCTCTGTGGCCAAGTGGCGCCACTACGAACATGAACTGGCACCACTGGCAGATGCGTTGCGGGCGGCGGGCGTATCTGTATAGCTGGGCAAGGGCAGCGTCTTTAGTTCGCGCCGTGTGATTTTCGCATCTGGACTCATGGTGCCCGTGCAACTGGCGCTATGGGCTGCGGCAGTCACTCGCTAGAGTCAGTGTTGGTGCATTTTGTTGTGTGCAACGTCAACTCACCAACACAGGGCGATAAGAATGTTAAAAGCCAATTTATTATCTGTTTGCCTGCTGGCCGCGCTAACCAGCACAGCGACGGCGGACACATTGTTTAGTGAAAATTTTGAAGACGGCGACAGTAACGGCTGGGCTACTAGCGGCAATGTTGCCGTGAGCGGAACCCAGGCCGTTGGCAATTACAGTGTGCGTTTAAAGCAGACGGCCAGTGCAACCCACAGCGTAAATGCCACCGGTTATTCGGATGTGCACATGAGTATGCAGCTCGCGGCCACGGGTCTTGAGGGTAGTGATCGCTGCTATGCGGAGTACTCCTTGGATGCTGGCGCCAGTTGGATACAAATGCTGGAATTGGCCGACGGTCAGGATACTGGCACTTTTTACACCGCCAGCGCCAACCCCGCCGGCGCCGATGATAACAGCGGTGTGCAGTTGCGATTTCGCGGTACGGGAGATTTATTGGGCGACTACTGTTGGGGCGATGAGGTGTTGGTTACGGCCACGCTCGGTGGCCTGACCCCCGCGCCAGAAATTGAATTGTCGGGCAGTGCAGCCTTTGGTTCGGTCAACCTGGGCGATAGCGCACAGCGCACGGTGAGTGTATCGAATATCGGAAATGCCCCTTTAAATCTGGGAGGTTTAAGCGCCGTCAGTGCACCATTCAATGTGGTGGCCGATAATTGTTCTGGCCAGTCTTTGTCGGGCGGTAGTAGTTGCGATATTACCCTCGCATTTACACCTGTCGTTACCGGTCACGCCAGCGCTACCTTAACGCTGTCCAATAACGATGCCGATGAAAACCCGCTGCAGATAGCTTTGAGCGGTACCGGAAGTGAGCCGGGCACAGTGGTGGATAACTACGATCCACTGTCGGGTTCTGGCGCGGTTGCGCGCACTGAGCTGAGCTTCAGCGAATTGACCGGCACGCCGGCAAATGGCGTGTTGGTGCCAATGGACGCCTTTGCATTACCCGCGCAGGCGGCGCAGCCAGCGCATCAGTTTGAAGGCCGACTGCAGTTGCACAACGAAAGCAGCAGTGGCGCCTTTGACGAACTTAAAGACACCTTTCGCTACACTGGCAATGGCGATAGCAGCCGCAAACATCTGCCCGAATTTGATTACGAATTTGTACAAACCGGCACGCATTTGGTACCGGCTGAGCGCGGCACATTGGCCAATAGCCACCCGGAGTGGGAGTATATTTTGCAGCCCGGTCGCGTGTGGAATGAAAATGGCGACAATGGCTTTTCGCGGGCGGCTATTCCCTTCGCGCTGCATCAAAAAAATGCCAATTGTATGCACAATGGCGTTATGAGTTTCCTGTTTAAAAATGATGGCAGCGTGTCCAATGTGGCCTATCAAATTAGCAGTGAAACTTGCCTGTATTTTAAGTTTGATATGTGGGGCCGGTTGGCGGCCAGCTATACGCCGCAGGCGGTGGCAAATGCCGCGTCGCTGAAAGCAGATTACCAATCTGAAGTGGCGGCGCGCTTGCCCACCAAGCCGATCAGTGCCCTGGCGCAGGATTACCCTGGCATTGATCCCAATCAATTTGGCAGCACAGCAGAAACCGACCCCGCACACATGACAGTGTTTGGCGTCACCTATCAAGGTATCAATTATGTGGGCGGTTGTGGTACCCGTGCAGGCGAATACCCCTACTGTGATGTGTTGACAGTGCCGTCTTATTCCACGGCAAAAACTGTGTTTGCAGGCACAGCCTTAATGCGGCTGGCGAAGCGCTATGCAGGCGCCAGCGGACAAATGATAGGCGATTGGATTGCCGATTGTGCGGCCTCGGGCAATTGGGGTGATGTCACCTTCGAGCATGCCAGCGACATGGCCACTGGTAACTATGGCTCGGCGGGTTACATGACCGATGAGGGTCGCACCCATACCAACGATTTATTTTTACCGGAAGATCACGCCAGTAAAATCAGTTACAGCTGCGGCTATTACGATCGCAAGGTGGCGCCGGGCACGCAGTGGGTCTATCACACGTCCGATACTTATGCCTTGGGCACCGCCATGAATGCGTATTTGAAAGCCCAAGCCGGCGCCAGCGCCGATATTTTTGCCGATGTGATTGTGGACGATTTGTGGAAGCCGCTGGGCATTAGTCCGACGGCCCAGGTAAGTCGCCGTACCTACGACAGCGTGGCGCAGCCCTTCGCCGGCTGGGGCTTGGTTTTCCAGCGCGACGATGTGGCGAAACTGGTGAATTTCCTCAATGTGGCCGACGGCAAAATCAACGGCGTGGCGATGCTGGATCAATCGTTGTTGGATGCTGCCATGCAGCGCAACAGCTCAGATCGCGGCACAGTGCCACTCACGGACTACCGCTACAACAACGGCTTTTGGGCGCATGAAATCAGCGCTAACCTCAATTGCAGCAATCCTTTGTGGGTGCCGTTCATGTCGGGTTATGGTGGGATCAGTGTGCTGATGCTACCCAACGGCTTGAGCTACTACTACTTCTCGGACAACGACACCTATCTGTGGATGGACGCCGCACAAGAGGCGCATAAATTAGCGCCCCTGTGCCAATAGACCTCTGGCGCCCAGCCCAAGCCACTGGCCGGGTTGATGCCGGCCAGTGGCGCTAAGTCGAGCCAAGTGGGGCGAGTGGGATTCCGTAAGAAATTTAACCGATTGAGACCAGGTATGATGCAAACAGCGAGCGCAAATAATGAACAGCTTAGCCACGCTTGGTGGGGGCTGCCCCGGCGATCGCCGCACGGCCTTATGGCTCGATTGTGTTTGGCCATGGTGGCCACGGCGGGCTTTTTTTACGTCAACATATTGCCGGCCCTGGTGGATGGCCTGGTAACGGGTCGCGGTTATAGCACGGCAGATGCCGGCCAAATTGGCTCGGCCAATATCTACGGCGCCGCTGTGGGTGCACTGCTGGCGGTACCACTGGCGGGGCGTTTGCCCTGGCGCAGTTGCTGTGCTGCGCTGCTGTGCCTATTAATTGTCGTGGACTTTGCCTCGGCCATATTGCTATCGCCCGAATGGCTGGTGTGGATTCGCGGCGGGCACGGCGTACTCGGTGGCCTTTTAGTGGGAATTGCCTACAGCATTTTTGCGCGCACCCACCAACCGGCGCGCACCTTTGGCGTACTGCTGGTGGTGCAGTACGGCCTGGGTGGCCTGGGCGTCATGTGGTTGCCCACGCTGGTGCCGGAGTACGGTGCCGATGTGCTGTTTTGGTGTCTGATGCTGTTCAGCGCCACCAGCTTGGCACTCTTGGCGCTACTGCCGGATTACCCCGTGCTGGCGCCGACGGCCCGGCCATTGGAAAGCGTCTCGGGCGGTATCGCTTGGTGGCCTTTACTGGCAACCTTGGCCGCCTTATTTTTGTTTCAGGCCGGAAACAACGGCCCTTACGCAGTCATTATGGGGCTGGCAAAGTCGCACGGTCTGGTGCTCGATTACATCACCCGCTGGCTGGGCATTGCGGCTTGGTTGGGGGTGGTGGGCGCAGTGCTGGTGATTGTGTTTTCCGGCCGCACCGGGCGCTTACTGCCTCTTACGTTGACGATGGCAATGACGCTGGTGGCCACCTGGGCGCTCTTGTATGCGGGGCACGCAGGGCTGTTTGCCGTCGCCAATTGCCTGGTCGGCATTACCTGGGCATTTGTGATCGCCTACCTGCTGGGGATGGCTGCTGAGTTTGACGCAGAGGGCCGCATGGCGGCGTTGGCGGGCTTTGCCTCGAAAATGGGGCTAGCCTCTGGCTCGCTGGTGGCGGCGCGCATGGTGGGTGATGCAGGCGCACACAGCGACGCCTATGTGGCCATGCTGTGGGTGGCGGTGGCGGCATTACTATTGGCTTTGCTCTTGGCCGCGGGGCCTGCACTGATGCTCGATCGGCTGCGCAAGGGGGCGGCGCCCGCCCCAGGCATTTCAGTGGGAGGTGCTGAGCAAGCCGCCAATGGCGCCGCTAAGCCGGTCTGAGCGGTCGGCAGTGCGAAAATGGGCAAGCCAGGCAGCGCGCTGACCGGGCTGGAACAGCAATTCTGCCAGGATGCGGTTAAAGGCCATTTGGCCCAGCGCGGCCACCTGCTCTAAAAACGCGAGCGCCGATGCCGATGCCGCCAGGCGCGCACCGTGTCGTGTCGCCAGGGTCACCAGCGCCTCGGCGTCGAGCGGCTTGGCCAAGGCTAATGCCAGCGCCTGGGCGACCAGGCCCTCCGCTTCACTGGCGGCCAAGGCGCGCAGGCAGGCGTTTATTTCCGCCGTACTTTCGCTATCGCAGGCCGCGGCTAATCGATTTATCAGCGCTTGGCTGAGTCCTGCGCCCAGTGGCTGGTGCTCCAGCAGCTGACAGAGGGCGATGAGTACGGGAGCCGGCACGCCCGGGACTGCCGCTTTCAGTGCCTTGAGGGGGGCCGCTTCCGCGCTGCGCGCCACCACATCAGCCAGGCCCTGTAGCCCCAGCGCCTGCCAGTGTGCCCAGGGTCCTTCGGCCAAGTAATGCAGTGCATCGGCGTAGTGCTGGCTGGCCGGCAATTTTAGTTGCGCGGTCAGCCGCGCGTGCAGCATGGCCTGCTGACTGTCGTTTGGTGCCCAGACGTAGGGGTTGTGTTCAAGCAGTCCCTTGGGGGGGCGACCTGCCTCGGCGGCGGCTAAATTACGGGCCAGGGCGTCTACCAGTTGGCGCAACAGGCCGTCGCGCTCGGGCAGTGACAGCTTGCCCTGTTCGTCCAGAGGCAACTTAAACCACCAGATGTTGGGCGACTGTACTCGGTCCTCGGCCCAAAGTACGAAGGCCAGGTGGGCTTGTCCCAGGTAGGGGTGAGGGTAAGGCTGCTCGCCTGCCTCCACTTGCAGCCACAGATTGCGGGGCACTCCCTGCAGCCGTACACCGCAGTCTTGCAGGCGCCATTGAAGGCCCAAGTGTTCGAAAAAGGCCGTCAGGCTGAGAATGCTGGGCGCGCTGTGGCTGCTGTCCTGAGTCATGGGGTCTCCTGTTTCGGGGGGCGGATTTTATCGCACTTTCGCGCCCGCTGCGGTGACTTTTAATGCCTTGGCTATACTGGCAACAAGCCCGCCTCGCCCTAAGGAAGTGCAATGCCTCAGCTAGTCGAGATTCAACAGTCACCCAACATCTTGGCCCAGGATTATCAGCATGCCGCAGTGGGCGCGCGCATTATGCTCACCGGGCATATTCACCAGGCCATGCCCGACTGCGCCGGTGAGGCCTATCAGCAGCATTGGGACTGCTTAAACCGCTATGGCGAAGAGCGGTTTGAGGAGGAGTTCAGGGTAGCCGCGCAGGTGCGCAGTGGATTTGCCCAGCTGATAGAGGCAAAGCCGGACAACATTGCCCTGGGCACTAGCGTGCACGAGTTGTTTATCCGGTTTTTGTCGGCCTTGCCATTAGGAGAGCGCCCGCGCATTGTCACCAGCGATGCGGAGTACCCGTCGGTTGCACGCCAGCTGGTGCGCTTGGCCGAGGCCGGTATTGAGTTGATTGTTGAGCCCGCCAACCCCGCCAGTACCCTGGTGGAGCGACTGGGCCGGCACATTAACCACAAGACGGCGGCGGTATGCGCGTCCTCGGTCAATTTTGAAACGGGTCACCAAAGCCTGGAGTTGGATACCTTGATGCCACTGTGCGCGGCCCAGGGTGTGGAGTTGTTCGTGGATGCCTACCACTCTATCAATGTGCTGTCGTTTTCCGTGGCAGATTACAACCTTGCGCAGGCATTCGTGGTAGGCGGCGGCGCCAAGTACTGCCAGATGGGCAGCGGTATCGCCTTTATGCACGTGCCAGAGGGGCGGGCGTTTCGGCCGGTAATCAGCGGCTGGTTCGGCGATTTTGACCCCGTTGTCGATAGCCCGGCGCAGACGCCCTTGGCCTATGCCGATGGCGGCGCCCGTTTTAATGGTTCTAGCCAGGATATGCTGCCGGTATTTCGCGCCGCCAAGGTGTTTGACTATTTTAACCGCAGGGCGCTCACACCGGAATTTCTGGATGAAGTCCACCACCATCAACTAGAACACTTGGCCAAAAGCTTTAATCGCTTGGGCTTTGAGCCGGCGACCATTTGTCTCTCCACAGCACTGGAGTATATGGGTGGGTTTTTATCGTTCACTACGCCCTACGCGCAGCAGCTGTCTGAGATGATGCGCGATCGCGGCGTGCACACGGACTACCGCAAGCAGTGGTTGCGCATGGGGCCGGCACCCTACCTGTGCGATGAACAGCTGGAGGATGCCATGCACGCGCTGGAGGAGTCGGTGCGCGAACTACCCACAGGAGGGGCCGCCGACTAAGCCAAGCGCCCCTGACAACACTGTTTGAATTTTTTGCCAAGTCCACAGGGGCAGCGGTCGTTGCGCCCGATCGAGGTGGGTGCGAGCTGAGGCGCGCGGCTTTGGAGGTAGCGCCAATGGCCTTCTTCCCGACAGAACAGCGACAGATCGTGCAGGTGGTGCAGGTGGTGCAGTTGCTCCGCCTGGGTGTACCAGCACTCAAATTCCACGCTGTGATCGTCGGCATGGCGCACGATTAATTGACCAAAGCGAGCGTGGGTGAGCCAGTGGGCGAGAGCCTCGCGGTCGACCTCAGCACGGCCGGCGCTGGCCCAGCTGGACAATATATAAGTGATATTACCCAGGGCGTGGGCGCTAAAGCGCGAGCGCATCAACGCCTCGGGGCTGTCAGCCACAGCCCCCTCGTGCAGTGGCGCGCAGCAATCGCTATAGCGATGGCCACTACAGCAAGGGCAGTCTTTAGGTAGCATTTCTCATCCTTTTTCGGTATTTTTGCCAGCTTTTCGCCAATTGGACGGCGAGGGCCCAAAGCGCGTTGAGGGCGATGCTGTGCTAGGCACCGCGCTGCGTCAACCGTCGGCCTACTATAATCCCAGGTCAAACCAGATATTTTTGGTGGTTCGGACCTAACGCAAAGACACGTATTCATGAGCGAATTTGACGACATCAGGCCCTATCGCGACGACGAAGTGCCCGCAGTTCTGGCCCGGATTGTAAAAGATCCCGAGCTGCATGCCGCAGTGGCGGCGCTGAAATTTCCCACATTAAACAAGTTGTTACCCTGGGTAATCCGCCCGCTGGTGGCGATGAAGTTAAAGGCACAATTATCGGGTATTAACAGTGTCGACGCTTTGCAGGAGTTAGTCTCGCACTATTTGCGCGCAATGTTGGACGAAAAATCGCGCGGCGTCAGCGCCAGTGGCCTGGAAAAGCTGGATCGCAACCAGGCCTACCTGTTTGTGAGCAACCACCGAGACATCGCCATGGATCCAGCGCTGGTGAACTATGTGTTGTTTCTCAATGAGTTTCAGACCCTGCAAATTGCCATCGGTGACAACCTGCTCACTAAGCCCTATGTCTCCGATTTGATGCGATTAAACAAAAGTTTTATCGTCAATCGGTCTGCCAAGGCGCCCCGTGAAAAGTTGAAAGCGGCGAAGTACTTGTCGTCCTATATTCACCACGCTCTGTGCGAGGAAAAGTCAAATATTTGGGTGGCGCAGCGCGAAGGGCGCGCCAAAGACGGTCGCGATAAAACGAATTCGGCAGTGGTGGGCATGTTTGCACTCAGCCGTCCGAAAACCCAACCACTGGGTGAGTATATTGCCGAACTGAACATTGTTCCTGTGTCTATTTCCTACGAATGGGACCCCTGCGATTTAGCGAAAAGTCGCGAGTTATATTTGTTAAAAACCGAAGGCACCTATCAAAAGGGCGAGCATGAAGACGTCGCCAGTATTGCCGCCGGCATCAACGGCTACAAAGGCCATATCCATTTAAGTTTCGGCGATGTTATCCGCGGCGATTTTCAGGGTACCGACGAGGTGGCCGCCGAAATCGATCGGCAAGTGCTTAGTCGTTATGTCCTATTTCCCAGTAATTGCCTGGCATTTCAAATGCTCACGGGCGAAGTGCCCAAAGTTGGCGTAGGCGAAGACGGTGCTCCCTTTGATCCCGCGCGCTACCCCGATGAGCGCACCGAACTGGAGGCGCGCATTCAGGGGTTGAATCCAGAACAGCGGGACTTGTTACTGGGTATTTACGCCAACCCCGTATACGCCAAGTTAACAGGCGGCCACTGAGTCTGCATTAAAGTTCAGACGCAGGCGCCACTATCAGGTTAACTAGCCGATTGTCGTCGGCAGAGGTAATGCATTGTGCGTGCAGATTGGTGGTGGAGAGCTGTTCGCTTAAAAATTGTTGGCCTTCGGGCACCACGTCTAAAATAAACAGCAGTGTGTTGGTGCGCTCAAAATCGTCGTAGCGCGCGGAACGCGTGTCCAGGTGCATGGTGATGATTTTACCGGCTACGCCGTTTTTTATGGCGCTCTGGCAGACACCGGCTCCGGCAAAGGCATCAAATTTGGGCCGATTAGTCACCACGCCCAAGGCGCGCTTGGTATTTGCATCGGCCGACCGAGAGCTGTTTATCGACTGGCTGGCTAAGTAGGTAATCAGGCTGCTGAGCACAATCAGCAGCAGTGCGCTTAACGACAATATAACGGCTGGGCGGTATTTGGGGTCAATCATTTTGGGCCTTTACTTTTAGGGGCGCGCTTGTCGCGCAAACCAACGCCGCTGGCAATGTGCCGGATGGCCTAGTGCGAATAGGGTACACTGTGGCGCCTGTGCCGACTGTGTTGCCAAGGTTACAATGGCAGTGGTGGCACTGCCACCGCAAACACCAGAGGGAATGCTAGTAGGGAAGCTTACATCATGGCAGATTTTTTTGAAGATAAACGGGTGTGGTTAACGGGAGCATCCTCGGGCATTGGCGAGGCATTGGCGCGGCAACTTGCTGCGCGTGGCGCCCATCTAACTCTGTGCGCTAGGCGTCGCCCGCAGCTGGAGCAGTTACGGGCAGTTTTGCCTAATGCTGACAATCACACCGTTCAGGTGTTGGACTTATCTCAGCCCGAAGCGGTGTTTCATTCGGTACGAGCGCTGGTGGCAGACCAGACGGTGGACCTGTTGATAAACAATGCGGGCATAACTCAACGAGGGCGCGCCGATGAAACGCAGTTTTCGGTAGACCGGCGCGTGATGGAAGTGAACTACCTGGGAGCCGTGGCTATCACCAAAGCTTTGCTGCCAAAACTCCTGGCCTCTGGGCGGGGCATTGTCGCGTCTGTGGCCAGTGTCTCCGGCTTGGTGGGCTCGCAGGGACGCTCGGCGTACAGCGCGTCTAAACATGCGCTGATGGGATTTATGGAGAGCTTGCGGGCGGAAACCCACGGTCAGTTACAGGTGACAGTGGCGTGCCCCGGTTGGGTGAAAACTCAAATCTCCATAAATTCGTTGACGCCTGAGGGGGTTCCATTGGGCCAAATGGAGCCCGGCATTGAGAGCGGGATCAGTGCCGATGAATGTGCGCGTGCAATTCTCGACGCGATTGAACAAGGGCGCGATCAGGTGATAATTGGTCGCGGCATCAGTGCTTTGGCGCCCATGGTAAAACGATTTTTCCCCGGAATTTTTAAACGCATGAACCGTAAAAGAGCGTACCGCTAATGCCGCTGCAGGGCGATGTAAAGAAAGCTATTCAAAGCGCCTACAGCCAATTTTTGGAGGCGCGAGAACTGAAGCCGCGCTACGGTCAAAAATTGATGATTGCCGAAATTGCCCGCACCCTGGGCGGCATCGAGCTGGACGACGAGGGCGTGCGCGTGGGCGAAAACCATATTTGCGTGGTCGAAGCGGGCACTGGCACGGGTAAAACCGTTGCCTATCTGCTGGCGGCGATTCCCGTGGCTAAGGCGTTGGGAAAAAAATTGGTGGTGTCGACGGCAACGGTGGCGCTGCAAGAGCAGATTGTTTATAAGGACCTGCCCGACCTCAAACGCCAGTCGGGTTTGAGTTTTAATTTTGCCCTCGCCAAGGGGCGCGGCCGTTATCTGTGCCTGTCTAAGCTCGATCGTATCCTCACCGATGTGGATGCCGCCAATGCCAGTCATCAAGCTCTATACGAAGACGAATACCCGCAGGTGGATGAGCAGGCGCTCACTATTTACCAGTCGATGATGGATGCGCTGGCGGCCAACAAGTGGGCTGGCGACAAAGACGAGTGGCACGATGAAATAGAGCCGCAGGTTTGGTCGCGAGTTACCACCGATCACCGTCAGTGCACGGGCCGGCGCTGCTCGAATGTGTCGTCCTGTAGCTTTATCAAGTCCCGCGATTCGCTGGGCAGTTTTGATGTAATCGTTGCCAACCACGACCTGGTATTGGCCGACCTAGCGCTGGGCGGCGGCGCGATACTGCCAGACCCGGCTGATACCCTGTACATATTTGACGAAGGCCACCATTTGCCAGACAAGGCGCTCAATCATTTTGCCGAACACTCCAGGCTCATCGGCACGCTTAAATGGATTGAGCAAACCAACAAGGCACAGGGCGCTATGCTGGGCGAAATTAGCGGTGCAGGCAATATTGACCGTTTTGCCGAACAATTGCCCTCTGCGCTGCAGGATGTTAAGCGTAACCTGGAGCTGGTCTACCCCATGGTGACGCAATTGGCCGAACGCATCGAAGACCCGGAGCGCTCGCCGCGCTATCGCTTTGAGCAAGGTCTGGTGCCCGAGGCGCTGCGCGATGTGAGTCAGGAACTCAAACAAACCTTTGAGCGGCTGGCTGAATTGCTGGGTAAAATGAACCGCGAAATTGAGGAGGCGCTGGAGTCGAGCCACTGCGACGTGCCCAAGGTTGACCTGGAAACCTGGTTTCCCCAGATCGGCGTCTGGCAATCGCGCGCGGAGGCCAACCTGGCGCTGTGGGCCAGTTACGCCGAGCCCGAGGTGAAGGGCGCGCTACCCAAGGCGCGCTGGATCAGCCTGGTGGACTTTGGCGGCAGCGTCGATTATGAAATTTGTTCCAGCCCGATACTGGCGGCCCGGACGCTGGAGTACAGCTTGTGGCGTCGCTGCTGCGGCGCGGTGATCACCTCGGCCACGCTGACTGCACTCGGCAAATTCGATCGTCTGAAAATGCGCGCCGGAACGCCGGACAATGCCCACTACGCGGTGGTGCCCAGCCCCTTTGATTTCAATCAGGCGCTGCTGCGGGTACCGGCAGAGGCGCAGGACGCCAGCGACAGCGTTAACCATACCCTCGCCATAATTGAGCACCTGCCGGCGTTACTGGCCGAGCAGCGGGCCAGTCTGGTGCTCTTCGCCTCGCGCCGGCAAATGCTGGATGTGTACGACGGTATGCCGTTAAGTCTGCGCGAGCAAATTCTCATGCAGGGCGATAAATCCAAGCAAGAGATGCTCAATACCCATAAAGCCCGGGTAGACGGCGGCGATGCTAGCATCCTTTTTGGCCTTGCCAGCTTTGCCGAAGGCGTGGATTTGCCCGGCGGCTATTGCCAGCATGTCATTATCGCCAAGATCCCCTTTGCCGTGCCCGATGATCCGGTGGAAGCTTCGCTGTCCGAATGGATCGAGGCCCGCGGCGGCAATCCCTTCATGGAAATTACCGTCCCCGACGCCGCCTTGAAATTGGTTCAAGCCTGCGGGCGTTTACTGCGCACCGAAAGTGACAGCGGCATCATTAGTATCCTGGATAAGCGTCTGCTGACCCGCCGCTACGGTAAAGCAATCCTCAATTCACTGCCGCCATTTCGGCGCTCGCTGGGCTAGTTTGTGAATCGCGCGGTGAATTATCCGGCCCTGGCGCAGATGTTGGCGGCCTTGACACAGGCACTGAAAGCGGCCGGCGAGTGGCACCGCGAGCGGCCTGCCCCCGCTTTATTAGCGAGTCAGGCGCCCTTTTGTGTAGACACCCTGAGTTTTACACAATGGCTTCAATTTATTTACCTTGAGCGCATGCAAGTGCTTGTAATAGAAAGAAAACCCTTGCCCACCGCCAGCGATGTGGCCAGCATGGCAGCACTCTATTTTGCGGCGAGCGGGGGCGAAACGCACCCGGTGGCCCAGGCGATAGCGGAAATTGATAACTTCATCACATCGATCTAAAAACCCGCTCTTACTGCCACTTTTACTAATAAATTTATTAAGTTAGGCGTTTATCTTAAGCTAGTATCGAGATATTTGATGGGCTATAGTTGTGCTCACCTATGATAGTGCTTACTGTGGCCGAGCGCCCATCAGCAGTAGGCTCGCGAATACATTTGATCTGAAAACGGTATTGCCATGAAAACAAGGAATTTTACGAGTCTGCTGGTACTCCTACTGGGGGTGTTGCTGTTGGGAGCTTGCGGTGGCGGTGGCGATAGTGCGCCTAAGTTTACGGGCACCGGAGGCGGAAATTCATCGGGCGGTGGCACTGGCTCTGGTACGGATGGTTCGACCGATGGCGGCACCACTGTGGTGAAAATCGGTAATGGCACAGGTGCAAATTTTGTATTGGGTGCTTTGGCAACCACTAAAACATCCCTTCAATCGGGGGCGTCCGCTACTATCAGTGTCAATTTGGTCGATGGCAATAATGCGGCCGTGACAGAATCCTACAGTGTGAGCTTCACCTCAGACTGTTTGGCTAATGGTCTAGCAGAGCTTACAAAGAACGGTACTGAAGTGACCAGTGTCGCGACAACCAGCGGCTTGGCATCGGTTGTTTATACCCCGCTAGGTTGCTCGGGGACCGACACTGTGACGGCGTCCACCTCCGTTGGCTCATCGACGCTAACGGCTAGCGTAAACTTGGACATTGAAGCTGATCAGGTATTGGCTGTTGAGTTTGTTTCTGTATCGCGGAAGCAATTGTCACTTCGTGGGATTGGCGGCGTTGAAACGGCGCAAGTCACATTTAAATTAGTGGGGGCGCAGTCAGCGCCAATCGTTAACGAGCCTGTGACGTTTAGCCTGAGTACAACCGAAGGTGGTATTTCACTGGCCAACGGCACGCAAACTGGGGTAACCGACAGCGAAGGGCACGTAACAACGGTACTGCAAAGCGGCACAACGGCGACTACCGTCAAAGTGTTTGCCACTCACGATGCTACGCAAATCCAGGGCGGCTCCACTGACGTGGTTATTTCCACTGGCGTTGCGGCCGATGATCGTTTTTCTATCTCGTATAACCAAAAACCCACAGATGCGTACGATACAGACGGTATAGAAGTCAGTATTAATGTCATCGCTGCGGATCAATTTGGTAATAGCCCGCCCAATGGCACATTGGTTCGCTTTGTTTCCTCAGAGGCAGGTAAAGTGGATAGCTCTTGCGAACTAACCGATGGGCGCTGCACAGTGAAATGGATAAGCGCTGCTCCTAGACCTCTGGACCAACGTGTTCAGGTGTTGGCCTATATGCGCGGAGCCGAAAGCTTTGTGGATGCCAACGGCAATAGCGTTTACGAAGCTGGTGAGTCGTTTGGCGATATAGCGGAGCCCTACACCGACAATAACGAAAACGATACATACGACAGCGGCGAGTTTTTCGTGGATACGGACGAAAGTGGTGCTTACAACGTCGCCGGTAATGCTACCTGGGATGGGCCGTGTTTATCGGGAGTAAATGGTGCTGCAGATTGTTCAGGCGAGGACAGCACCTTTATTTGGCGCGATTTGCGAATTATTATGCCCCAAAATGCCGCCTGTCTTGCAGATTTGGGCACATTTCCAGGCAATATGCCCGGAGGCACCACTATCGACCTAGTTGCGGATGCTGATAGTACCTTGAGCTTTACTGGTTTAATGGTGAGTGATTGCAATAGTAACCCGCTCCCGAACGGAACTAAATTAGAGTGGTCTGTAGAAGAATCGGATACAAATCTACTGCAATTATTTGGGCTGTTGAAATACACCGTGGGTAACGGCTCTCCCGATGCGCGAGCTGAAGGGCCATTTAGCCTGACTTTGGCGGGTAATAATGACGCGAGTTATACAGACTCGAAAACGACAAAGTTGCTTCTTAAGGTGGATCTGCCGGGCGACAATGACTGGGAGTTCCAGTGGCAAGTGCGCTACCCAGTAGAACCCTAGCGTGCACTCAGAGTACTGCCTGATTGCTAGTGTAAAGGCCCTTCGTGGGCCTTTTTTCATTTTATGCAAATGGTAGTTGGCGTATTAGGTTCGAATAGACATAGGCTTAGCTAGTTCCTTCACCCAATCCCGCCTCTCCCACCACTTGTCGCATCCAACATCTCTGGCTAGTGACATCTGAAACCATTGTTTTACTATAGCTTTCACCTTTATAACCCTTTTTAACCACAGGAATATCACCGTGTTCGTGAGCAAGCTAAAGGACAAGCGCGTCTACCTACCCTTTGTCATCCTAATTACCTGCGTTGCGGTATTCGCGGTGTTAAAGGGCATGCGCAAGCCACCGGAGGAAAAGGCGGCAGAGGTCGTGGCGCCCTTGGTTAAAGTCGAGCCCATCCAGTTCCAAGCCATGCAGTTAACTGTCGCTTCGCAGGGCTTGGTCATGCCTAAGTTCCAAACCCAGCTGGTAGCTCAGGTGGGCGGCGTAGTGAGCTATATTGCGCCCGAATTCGTGCGCGGTGGCTTTGTTAAAAAAGGGCAAATCCTGGCCCAGATTGAAGACGCTGATTACCAAGCCTACGTGCTAGAGGCCAAGGCCGCGCTGATTTCTGCCCGGGCTGGTTTGCAGCAAGAAGAAGCTTTAGGTGCCGTGGCACGGGATGAGTGGAGCCGCATCAAAAACCGTACGCCCACCGCCTTGAGTTTACGCGAGCCACAATTGGCACAGGAACAGGCGAGGGTGAAAGCCGCAGAGGCGGCGTTGGCACGGGCTGAAAAAAACCTGGAGCGGACTCGTATTCGCGCGCCCTTTCACGCGCTGGTAGAGGCCCGGGAGGTCGCCTTGGGAACCTTTCTCAATCCGGGGGCTGCCGTGGGTGAAGTGTTATCCATATCGGAAGCGGAAATTCGATTGCCAGTGGCGGACAACCAATTGCAATACTTGAAAGATCAGGGGGTGGGTACCGACGTTGTTCTTAAGGGGCAATTGCAAGGCGAGCCCGCCGAGTGGATGGCGCGAATTATTCGTACTGAAGGTGTTATTGATGAGCAAAGTCGCATGGCGTACCTAGTGGCTCAGGTGATCAACCCTTACGGCCTGGCGGTGCCTTCGGAGGGCGCCGCAGTATTAGATCAGGAGACGCATCATCCGCTGCGCTACGGCAGCTATGTGCGCGCTGAAATTCAAGGAATGTCATTGGAACAAGCCGCTTTGATTCCGCGCCATTTGGTGGTGGATGGCAAAGTACCGGTACTATCTGCAGACAGCAAATTACAGTTTAAAAAGGTGACTACCCTGCGCGATCAGGGAGCCATGGTGGTGGTGGTAGATGGCGTTGAGAATCAAGATCAGCTAATTGTATCGGCGCTGCAATATCCAGTAGAAGGTATGGCACTGCGCTTACCGGCGGATAAAACAGCCCCCGGCGGCGGCCAGGCAGCGGATGAAACCGTTGTTGCTGAGCTCGCTAAATAACCTGACAACTATAACGAAAGGGAAGATACAGTGACGGATACAACTCCCACAGTGGCGCCTGCGAGCGACCCTACCCGTAAGGGCCTGATTGCCTGGTTTGCGCGCAATACGGTGGCCGCCAATTTGCTGATGATTTTTATATTTTTGGGTGGCCTTATCTCTGCGTTCAGCATTCGCCAGCAGATGTTTCCCGAAATTGAGATCGACTGGTTGCAAGTTCAAATCTACTACCCCGGTGCTGCACCGAAAGAGGTGGAAGAGGGCATAACACTTAAGGTCGAAGAGGCGTTTAAGGGGTTGCAGGGCCTGGAACGCGTGATTACCTATTCCCGCAGGGGCATGTCGCAGGCCTACATAAAGGTGGCAAAAGGCTACGACCCGCAAGTGGTGCTCGACGAAGTCAAAAGCGAAGTGGACTCCATCTCCAGCTTTCCAGCCGGCATTGAGCGCCCGCGCGTAGAGCGCTTCAAATACAAGCAGGAAGTACTCTATCTATCGCTATACGGCGATTTATCGCCCACACAACTTAAAGACTTAGGTAAGCGAATTCACGAAGAAATTCAGGTGTTGCCCAGCGTCAGTATTAGTGAATATTACTCCGGTTTGGGTTATGAAATAGGCATCGAGGTCAGTAAAGATAAACTGCGCGAGTACAATCTTAGCTTTCAGGACATCGCCCAGGCCATTCGCAATGAGTCCAGCAATATGTCGGCGGGCCAGATTAAAGCGGCCGATGGCTACATTTCACTGCGAGTCGAAAATCAGGCATATCGAGGGTATCAGTACGAACAAATTCCGTTAATTAACTTGCACGATGGCACAGTTGTCAAAGTGGGCGATGTGGCCACAGTGCACGACGGCTTTGAGGACGGTATTCAGTACTCTAAATTCAATGGCATGAATTCTGTCGCGTTTTTTGTGGGTGCAACGCGCGACCAAAGTATTACCAATGTCGCTAAAGTTGTTAAAGACTATGTGGCGCAAAAAGAAGAGCAGTTGCCAGATGGGGTTCACTTGGAAACCTGGGTGGATTTTACCTACTACCTGCAGGGCCGCTTAGACATGATGCTGTCTAATATGTATATGGGCGGCCTGTTGGTGTTTTTGATTCTGGCGCTGTTTTTACGCGTGCGCCTGGCTTTCTGGGTCATGTTGGGCCTGCCCATTAGCTTTCTCGGTACCCTTATGATCATGCCCATGGAATGGGTGGGTATTACCATTAACGTGGCAAGCTTATTTGGGTTCATTTTGGTGTTGGGCGTGGTGGTGGACGATGCCATCGTGATTGGCGAAAGCGCCTATGAAGAAGTGGAGCAAAAAGGCCAAAGCGTTGAAAATGTGATTCGGGGCGCTCAGCGTGTTGCCATGCCAGCCACCTTTGGCGTGCTGACGACGGTTGCGGCTTTCATGCCCATGTTGATGGCGGAGGGACCGTCAAAAGGATTTTCCATCGCCATTGGCGGCGTAGTTATTTTGTGCCTGCTGTTTTCGTTGGTAGAGTCCAAATTGATATTGCCAGCGCATCTGGCGCATATGAAACAGCGGCCACACAACCCGAAGAACCCGTTTCACTGGGCGCGCAACCATATTGACGCTGGACTAAAACAGTTTATTACAAATGTCTACCGCCCGAGCTTGCAAAAGTTGCTGCATTATCGCTACGCAGTATTGACGACATTTTTTGGCATTCTTTTGATCAGTATTGGCTTGTTTAGTAGCGGCATCATCCGCTTTATTGGCACGCCAAAAGTGCCGAGCGATTTCCCCGACGTCAATATAGAAATGCAAGTTTCAGCCTCTGAACAGGCCACTTTGGATGCGGCGCTCGCCGTGGAAAAAATGTTGAAGTCAGTGGACGAGGAAATTCGAGCGGAATACGGGCAAAGTATGATCAAAAGCATGCACGTGGACCTGCAGTCGCGTACCCGAGCGCGCATCATGACAATGCTGGTCGATCCGGAAATTCGCCCCATAGATACCTTTGAATTGGC
Organism: Simiduia sp.; assembly: GCF_058345725.1. Classification (NCBI taxonomy): domain Bacteria; kingdom Pseudomonadati; phylum Pseudomonadota; class Gammaproteobacteria; order Cellvibrionales; family Cellvibrionaceae; genus Simiduia; species Simiduia sp. The sequence goes on from NZ_JBTUOC010000014.1 coordinate 90,157, forward strand.
GGCGAAGTGGCGCGAGGCTATGCCGCCTTTGCCCGGTGTTAAATCGTTAACCATTCAGGATAATTTAATGGGCAACGACCGCGATGATGGTGATATCAGTTTCAGGTTAGAAGGGGCCAACCAAGAAGAGTTGACCCTGGCCATTATGGATTTGCGCGACAAGTTGAGCAGTTTGGTGGGCGTAGGCGATATTAACGATAGTCGCCGCCAGCAAACACAGGAAGTGCAACTGGAACTCAAGCCGCTTGCCTATTCCATGGGCCTGACATTGGCTGATGTAGCTCGTCAGGTTGGCTATAGTTTTTACGGTATTGAGGCGCAGCGTATATTGCGCAATGGGGAAGAAATTCGGGTAATGGTGCGCTACCCCGAAGAGCAGCGCAACGCCATCGGTTTGGTGGAGGACACACTCATCCGTGTACCCAACGGCGCCGATGTGCCCCTGTCAGAGGTGGCAAATTTCAAAATTGTTGAGGCGCCCGCTGAAATTCGACATGAAAATGGCAAGCGCTCAATCAATATTTGGGCGTCAGTGGACGCAGCCCAGGCCGAGCCACAAAAAATCGCCACCGATATTCGCGACAACTTTTTGCCGGCAATGTTAAAAAATTACCCCAGCGTTAGCAGCTCTGTGTCGGGTCGCGTTCAGGAAGAAATGGATGATCAGGCCAAGCAGATGCGCAACTTTGTGCTGTCAATGGTGGTAGTGTTTGCGCTATTGGCTATTCCATTGCGATCCTATACGCAGCCGCTGATGATTATGTCCGTCATTCCCTTTGGCCTGATAGGGGCCATGATAGGCCACATGATCATGGGCATGGACATGAGTGTAATGTCTGTTTTTGGCCTGATCGCAGTGGCCGGGGTGGTGGTAAATGACTCGCTGGTCATGGTGGATTACGTCAACAATGCCCGGCGCGAGGGCATCGCAATGATGCAGGCGGTATTGGATGCCGGCTGCCGTCGATTCCGGGCCATTATTCTGACGTCGCTAACCACCTTCATCGGCGTTTTTCCAATCCTAATGGAAACCAGTATGCAGGCAAAAATTGTCATTCCGATGGCGGTATCCTTGGCCTTTGGCGTGTTGTTTGCCACGGTAATTACGCTAATCATGATTCCTTGTCTGTATGTGGCTGGTGGTGATATTCGAGCGCAACTACGCAAATTGCGTTGGTTTCAGCGCTCAGATGCCACGGCTGAACTGTCGGCTAAATTTTAGCGTCAGGTCTTAAAAAGGCTTACAACGCTTGGTTTTGTAAGCCTTTGTCCTCACGGCGCCAGGAGCGGCTCTGGTACAATGCCGGGCTTTATCGCCTATTTTGCTGCCCATGACTGCACCTGCCGCTCAGTGTTACCCGCGTACTGGCCCGATTTGGCTCTGGCTCTTGGGCATGTGCCTTTCTGCCAGCCTGTGGGCTGAAGCGGTAGACCTCCAACAGGCGCGCGCGCTGCTGGTGACCCAGCCCGCCTTGGTCATCGAGCTCTTGGAGCCCAAGCGAGCGGCTAGCGCGGCCAACGCCGATGAAACTCACCTTGAATTACTTTCCCTACTTACCCGAGCCTATGTGGCTCAATCGCGTTTAACGCTGGCCAGTGATACGGCGCAGGCCCTGCAGCGAGCTGCGCAGGCGCAGCACAATGCGCGTTACCAAGGGGTTGCGCTGCGGGAGTTGGGCCGCATTGCCGCCATTCAAACACGCTACCAGGACGCACTGGCGCTGTACCAGAAGGCGCGACTGCAATTTAATCCAGAGGCCGATCGCCTGGATCGCGGTCTAACATTAAATGCCGAAGCCCACGCGCAGCGCGCGCTATTTCAATATGGCCCGGCGCTTTCCAATGCCCGCAGAGCCTTGGCATTGTTTCGCGAGGTGGGCGCCACCGCGGAAATGGCCGACGCCTTTAACGCAATGGGGGTTATTTTAGAGCGCATGGGCGATTTGGAGGAGGCGCTGGCGGCTCATGCGCAGGCGCTGGACATTCGTCGATCGCTCGCCAATAAACCGGGCGTTGCCGATTCGCTCTACAACATTGGTGAAATTTACCGAGAACTACAGGACTTTGCGGCCGCTGAGGCTTACCTTTCGGAAAGTATCGACCTCGACCGCGCCTTGGATAACCGCAGCAGTCAAGCCTACGGGCTCTACAAACTGGCAGATATTCAGTGCGCCCTAGACAAGTTCGACCTGGCCCGCCAGAACGGCACTTTGGCGCTGGCCATGTTTCAGGAATTGGGCGCCTCAGAAAACATTGCCCATGTACTTACCAACATGGCCAAGTTGGAATATCGGGCAGATAACCTAGATGCCGCCTTAAGCTACATTCAGCAAGCGCAATCTGAAATGCCCTTGCAAGCGGCGCCGGAGCTGCAAGGCAAGCTCGATCTGTACCAGGCGCGTATTCTGTTGCGGCGAGGTGCACTGGCCGAGGCGCAGGCAGTAATTGACCAGAACTTAAGCCATGCCGAGTTGCTGGACAATGAGACTATGCTGGCTTTTTACCGGGCGCTGTCCGACGTCTATGAAGCCCAGGGGCAGGTGGGCAAGGCGCTGGCCACATTGCGCGATCACAATCGGTTGCGCGCCCAGCGACTAAATGAAATTCGCAGTGAATCGCTGGCCAAAGTGCGCGCCAGTGTGGAGTTTTTGCAGCGCGAGCAACAGCTGCAATTGCTGTCCAAAGATAAAAATATTCAGGCGGAAATTGCGGCACATCGCGCCTTTGAGCGCAATGCGATGATTGTCGGCGCGTTGGTATTTTTGGGATTCCTGCTGGCATTGATGGCACGCCACCGTCTGCGCCGTCGCCTAGTGCAGCTGCAATCGCAGGCTGAGTCGCAGGCGCAAGATAATCAGGCGCTCACAGATGCTCTGGCAAACTGCCGCGCCCAATTGGCGCAGGTTGCCCACACCGATCCTCTCACGGGTCTGGCCAATCGCCGGTATTTGCTCGCGCATATTGAGCAGGATTGCGCAAAAAGCATGCGCGACTACCTGAACTGGCTGCAACAACGTGCGCCCTTACCGGTGCAGTCTGATCTGGTGTTTTACCTAGTCGATTTAGATCACTTTAAAAGTATTAACGATCGACATGGACACGCCGCGGGCGACGAGGTGCTAACGCAAATGCAGCAGCGCTTGGCGCAAGTCTTTCGGGATGACGATTACACGGTGCGCTGGGGCGGCGAAGAATTTTTGGCAGTGGCCCGGTGTGGCCAGCGCGAAAATGCTGCGCTGCAGGCCGAGCGTTTGCGAGCGCTGGTGCAGCGTACACCCTTTAAGCTGGGCACTGGCGAGACAGTATTGTTGACGGTGTCCGTCGGTTTCGCCTGCTTCCCTTTTTATACAGACCGTCCCGGTCACTACCGCTGGGATCAAGTGGTAGATATTGCCGATTTGTGTCTCTACGCCGCCAAGCTCAGTGGTCGCAACAGCTGGGTAGGGATGACGGGTGTTGAAGGCCTGGAACATGTGGATACCTTTCAGCGGTTGTTTACCGAACCCGCACAGGTTATCCGCGAGGGCTGGGTCAACCTATACACCTCGCTGGACGGTCCCGATGACCTTGTTTGGCAAAATGAGGACAATGGCTTTAAGCCCAACTGACGCTGGGCTTAGGGTTGACGCGCTAGTGGGCTAGCCGGCAACAACTCGCAGAACCTGCCCGCAGAACCAGGCGGCATAGGTGCCAACTGCGTAACCTAAAACCGCTAGCAGCACGCCCACCGGTGCCAGTGATGGGTGGAATGCGGCGGCAACCACCGGGGCTGACGCAGCACCGCCCACATTGGCCTGTGAACCCACGGCCATATAAAACACCGGCGCTTTTAATACCCTGCACATAATTAACATCATGGCCGCGTGTACAGACATCCAGATTCCGCCTAGCAAAAAGTAGCCGGGATTCTCAAAAATCGCGGTGATGTCCATGTGGGTGCCAATGGTGGCCACCAAAATGTAGATATACACCGAGCCCACCTTGGAGGCTCCGGCACCTTCCAGGTGTTTCGCTCGGGTAAACGACAGCAGCATGCCCAACGTAGTTGCAATAACGATGAGCCAGAAAAAGCCGCTTGTTAGACTAAAGCGCGCTGTACCGGGAAAGTGGGTGGCAAACCAGGGCGCAATGATATCGGCGGCAAAGTGGGCAATGCCGGTAATCACGAAGCCCACGGCGCAAATTAACATCAGATCGGGCAGGGAGGGCAAGCGGGAAATTTCCGCTTGGCGTTTTTCCACGCGCTGGCGCAAGTCTGTAATAGCTGAAGTGTCTGCGCCGATGGATTTATCAATGGCTTCACTGCGGCCGGCCATGATTAAAAGCACAGCCATCCAAAGATTGGCCACAATCACATCCACAGCCACCATCGAGGAGAAAATCTGGTCCGAAACACCAAAGATTTCCTTCATGGCCGTTTGGTTGGCGCTGCCGCCAATCCACGAGCCGGCAATGGTGGTCATCCCGCGCCAAACCTGATCGAGATTGGCGCCCAGTACGTCGGGTATTAGCCAGGACATAATAAGCAATGCCAAGGGCCCGCCAATAACGATACCCAAGGTGCCGGTAAAAAATAAAATGAGTGCCTTGGGCCCCAGGCTCAATATGCCTTTGAAATCGATGCTCAAGGTCAGTAGCACCAAGCTTGCAGGTAGCAGGTAGCGCGAGGCGACGAAGTAGAGTTGGGACTGTTTATCGATAATGCCAAAGGTCGTCAAAAGCGACGGCAAAAAATAACACAGCAGCAGCGCCGGTACGTAGCGGTAAAATCCGCGCAGCAGTGGGTGATTGCTTTGGGATGTGTAAAAGACACCGCCCAAAATGGCGGCCAGCAAGCCCAATTCAACGGCATCATTGGTAATAGGCAACATAGTCACTCTTTCATCATTGGTTTGATTGGCAAAGTTTACGCAATTATGGGACGAACACAGCAGGGGATTACCCAAAAGAAAAGCCCCCGAAGGCGGGGGCTCAAAACTGGCTACCAGTCAGTATGCGCAAGGTTGACCCATGCACAATGAGGAGATACTCAGCCACAATAGCTATTGTCTGTGACAATTACATGACAGTGGCCGCTAGCGCATATCCGCTTTGGCCTGCATTTCCCGTACGTCGCGCACGCGTTCTTGCAGAATGGCCGTGGTGTGGTAGTTGCCTTCCGCCAATTTCAGCGCATTGCGCAATTGCACCATGGCGGCATCGTAAATACCGTTCAAGATAAAGTATTCGGCCCGGGCCTCGTGTACGCCCAGAATATTGCCCGCCAGCCCGTGCACCTCGGCCAGTTGATACCATACCAAGGGGTCTTTCTTGCGGCGGCGGGAGTGGCGCTCCAATACTTGCTCGCTTTGCAGGTAGTAGCCTGCCTTCATCAGCGTGTCGGCATAGGCCATGTTCACGGGGTGACTCTCGGGTGTTTGTTTTAACAGCGCCTGCTGAATGCCAGTGGCCCGCTCGTACTGGCGTTGAGCTGTGTAAATCTCAGCCAGCGCCAGCTGGTATTCCAGTTGCTCTGGCTGCATTTCCAGCAGTGGCGCGAGAGCTTCCTGGGCGCGGTCGGGTTGGCCGGCCTTGATATAGGCCAACGCGAGACCGTAGCGGCTGGCTTCCTTGTGCAGGCTATCGCCTTCAATTTCGCTGGTGAAGCGTTTGATGGCCGCTTGTGGACTTTCCTCTTGCATCAGTAACACGCGGGTGCGCATCAGGTGAAAAGTCAGGCTCTGCGAAAATTGGCGCCGAGGGAATCGCGAGGCGCGATTCATCGAGTCGGCAATGCGCGATTCGGTCACTGGGTGGGTGAGCAAAAATTCCGGTGGTCGGCGCGAGTAGCGCGTGGTGCGTAGCATCGACTCGAACATTTCGGGTACGGCATAGGGGTCCAGTCCGGCCGCCACCATGGTATCCATGCCCACTCGGTCGGCCTCTTGCTCATTTTGCCGGGAAAATCGCAGCTGGTTATCCAGCGATGCCGCCTGGGTGGCGGCCAGCGCAGCCATGCCGGCATCGCCGCCGGCTGTCGCCATCAGCACTAGGCTGGCCAGCATGGCTGCGGTGGTGGGTATGCTGGCGTTTTGGCGCGCTTCGACACCACGGGCGAAGTGGCGCTGCGACAAGTGCCCCAGCTCGTGCGCCAATACCGAGGCCAGTTGGTTTTCGGTCATGGCGGTCGTGAGTAAGCCCGTGTGCACACCAACTACGCCGCCAGGCACAGCAAAGGCATTCATGGTGGGGTTTTTCACCAACAGTAATTCCAGGCGCTTGTCCTGCAATTGGCTGTAGTCGGCCAGTGTATTGAGCAGGGATTCCAGATAGTCGATCATGAGTGGATCGTGGGCGGTGGGTACCTGGGCCCGGAAGGCCCGCGCCCAGGATTCTCCTAATTCACGCTCTTGCTGCGGTGATACAATGCCGCTGGTGGCGTCACCCAGTGCCGGCAGTTTGACATCTTGGGCCTGTGCCGGCGACAGCAGTGTACCCAACAGGGCAATACAGCAACTTGCCGCGCGCAGTAGGCTGAGCCCAGATCGGCTAGACGGACAAGGTTTGGCGGTAACGGGTGTGTTTTGCGTGGGCACTCACGGCTCTCCCAAAGGTAAACTGTTGCCACTTTATCTGGTTCGCTGTGAAGCCACCAGTCGCGGGCTGGGTTGAACAGCTTAGACGCCGTTTGCGCCCAGTGGTTCAGCCTTTATTCTGCGTGCGCAAGTCGATTAATGGGCCCTGGCCTCATAGTGTGGAGTAGCAATGCACAAGTGTGTGAAACCCGAGCGGGAAGACCTTTTCATCGATGCCTGTGGTCTGGCCTGTCCACTGCCCTTGTTAAAGGCCAAACAGGGCCTGAATTCACTGGCGAGCGGTCAAGTGTTACGCATCCAGGCGTCCGATCCCGGTGCGCAGCGAGATATTCCCGCTTTCTGCGACATCAGTGGCCATCAGCTCCTCTACAGCGAAGCGAGCCACAAGCTATTTTCTTATTGGTTGCAAAAGCGCTAGGATTCGCACCCCACAGGTGCAAACTTGCCCAGGAACTGACCACAAATGCTAAATATTTTCCGCAGTTGGACCCAGCGCTATTTTTACGACGAAGAGGCGGTGGTACTGTTGTTACTGCTCTCGTTAGGCCTGCTCATTGTCATTACCATGGGCACTTTGTTGGCACCGATGATTGCTGCGCTGATTCTGGCGTTCCTGCTGCAGGGGCTGGTGGCGAGGTTGACCCAGCTGGGCGTTTCTCAAGCGCTGTCGGTATGGGCGGCATTTTTAATGCTGGTGGGGGTCATCGTATCGCTAGTGTTGGTGGTCATGCCAATCCTGTGGCGGCAGCTGGGCAATCTAGTGGAAGAGCTGCCGCGCATGGCCCAGGAGGCCAAAGCCCAGATCGCACAGTTACCTAGTAAATACCCTGAATTTGTCTCAGAGGAACACGTGCGCCAGGTGACCAAGGTGGCCAATCTCGAGCTGGGCGAAGTGGGGCAAAGCCTGGTGACTTATTCGGTGGCCAGCCTGCCGATGTTGGTGGCCGCGCTGATTTACCTGGTGCTGGTGCCCATCCTGGTATTCTTCTTTCTTAAAGATCACCGTCAGATTTTGGGTTGGCTGAGTGGCTTCTTACCGCGCCGCCGGCCCATCATGCAACGGGTGTGGCTGGAAATGAACGACCAGATCGCCAACTATATCCGCGGCAAGGCTGTGGAAATATTGATTGTGGGCGCGGTGTCTTACGTGGCCTTCGTTTTTCTGGGCCTGCGCTATTCCCTGCTGCTGGCGATTGCCGTTGGCCTGTCGGTGTTGGTGCCCTACATTGGTGCTGCGGTGGTGACATTACCGGTGGTGATCGTGGGCCTGTGGCAGTGGGGCCTGAGCAGTGAATTTTATTGGCTGTTAGCTATTTATGGTGTTATCCAAGCGCTCGATGGCAACGTCTTGGTGCCGGTTTTATTTTCTGAAGCGGTTAATTTGCACCCGGTGGCGATAATTCTGGCGGTGCTGGTGTTCGGCGGCTTTTGGGGGTTCTGGGGCGTATTTTTTGCCATCCCGCTGGCTACGCTGATTAAAGCGGTGCTCAATGCCTGGCCCACTAAGGTGCCAGCGGACGCAGGTGCGCCCGTTGTTTGAACACCGTAACTAAGGAAAAGATGTTGACTGTATTGCGCTTTCCACCGTGGCTTTGGTGCGTCTTTCTGGGCACCTGTATGCTGCCAGCCGTTGGACTGGCGCAGGTGGCTGGTGACACCCAGGCCGATGCGGACATTGTGCGCTTGGTGCCCCATCAGAGCCCTAATGACCGACGCAGCTATCGCTACCTGACGCTACCCAATGGCCTGCGGGCGCTGCTGGTGTCAGACGCCACCACAGAGCAGTCGGCGGCGGCCTTGCAGGTGGCCGTGGGCAGTGCGCAAGACCCGGTGGGGCGCGAGGGTTTGGCGCATTTTTTAGAGCACATGCTGTTTCTGGGCACGGAGAAATACCCAGAACCCGATGCTTACCAGCAATTCATCAGTAAAAGTGGCGGCCGCCACAATGCTTATACCAGCTTGGATCACACCAATTATTTCTTTGATGTCAGGCCGGAATTTTTACCCGAAGCCTTGCAGCGCTTTGCGCAATTTTTTATCGCACCAACCTTTTCCGAAACCTATGTAGCGCGCGAACGCGAGGCGGTGCACGCTGAATTTCTGGCGAAAATTCAAGACGACGGCCGGCGCGCTAATGCTGTTCTCAATGCGGTAGGCAACCCAGCACACCCGGCATCGCGTTTTTCGGTGGGCAATCTCAACACTCTGGCCGACAGGCCCGACAGCCCAATACGCGACGAACTTATTGCATTTTACCGCGACTATTACGCTGCCAATCAAATGGCGCTGGTGGTTCTGGGGCGCGAATCCCTGGATGCGCTGGAAAAATTGGTGCTGGCGAATTTTAGCGCAGTGCGCAACGCGGACACTGTCCCTTTGAAGCGCGATACGCCACTGTTTACGCCTGAGCAACTTCCCAGCGAAGTGGTCTATCAACCGCTGAAGCAATTGCGCGAGCTGCGCATGCTGTTCCCCGTGCCGGTTGCCACTGCTTACTATCGGGAGAAGCCACTGGTACAGCTGGCGAATATGCTGGGTCACGAGGGGCGTAACAGCTTGCTGTCAGCGCTGAAACACGAGGGTTTAGCGGAATCCCTCTGGGCCGGTGAGAGCGACCTTGGCCCCTATGGCAGTACCTTTGTCATTTCTGTGGCCCTGACCGAGAAAGGTTTGGCACAGCGCGAGCAAGTGAAGCGCTGGATATTTGCCACTATCGAGCTGATACGCAAGCAGGGCCTAGACCCCTGGCGGTTTGAGGAGTTAAAACAGCTAGCGGCCATTAATTTTCGTTTTCAGGAAATGCGCAACCCCGCCAGCCTTGTGCAGGGCCTGGCCAGCGCCATGCATCGCTATCCACCGGAGGATGTGCTGCAGGCACCGTACCTCTACAGTAATTTTGATCCTAGCCTGCTCAACCTTTATTTAAAATATTTAGTGCCCGACAACGCCTTGACCCTGGTGGCGGATAAACGCGCCGAGTTTGATCGCGTAGCGCCTCTGTATCAAACGCCCTATCGCATCAATGCGGCCAAGCCAGTGAAGACATTAAAGGCCGCGCAATTGGCCCAATTGAAATTGCCGCGCCCTAATCCATTTGTACCCGGCCGATTACAGGTGCGCGACGTGGTCAGCAAAAGCCGCTTTCCCGAGCGCATGATCAATGAGCGCAATCTGCGCCTGTGGTTTAAGCAGGACGACGAATTTAATTTACCCCGCAGTGTCATTCGTATTCAGTTGCGCTCGCCGGCGGTGGCGGCGGGCATACAGGGCCGCGTGCAGGCGGACCTCTATGCCGCCATGGTGCTGGACGAGCTCAACGAATACAGCTACCCAGCATTTCTCGCAGGCCTGGGCTTTGATATTCGCGCCACTGCCCGCGGCTTTGATATTACAGTGGCGGGCTACAACGACCGCCAGGGGTTGCTTCTCACGGAAATACTAGAGGCCATGGTAAGCCCCCGCTTGGATTCAGCGCGCTTTGCCAATCTGCGCTCGGAATTAATGCGGCGTACGCAAAACGGCAACAAGCAGCCGCCCTATATTCAGCTCATCCAACAGCTGGTGCCAACACTGTACAGCCCGGCCTGGCCGGCCCACGAGTTGGTTGAAGCGCTAGGCAATACCGGTCTGGCGGATCTGAAGCGATTTAGCCGCAGCTTTGCCGAGGGCAGTCAAGTGGACATGTTGGCCTACGGCAACCTGCTGCCCGCCGAGGCTCGCCAGTTGGCGACCCTGGTGGGCCAGCAGTTGGTGCGGGGCCCGGTGGCGAATTTGCCGGGTAGGCTTAAACTGTTGACCGGCACCTGGGGCGGTTACGAGCGCCAGGTGGACGTGATGCACGATGATCACGCGTTGGTGATGTATCACCAGACCCCCGATGACAGCGATCTAGCGCGGGCCCATTTGATGATTTTGGCGCAGAGTATTCGCGCACCTTTTTTCAACAGCTTGCGCACTGAGCAGCAGCTGGGTTACGTGGTGTTTGCCGGGCAAATGCCCATCGCGGACTACCCGGGCCTGGTGTTGGTGGCGCAATCGCCGGGCGCCGATGCGCCGGCCCTGCGCGCGGTTTTTGATGAATTTATCGAGCAGATGCCCGCCTGGTTGGCGGACGATCTAGAGGCACAGCGCGCGGCAGTTATGGCCGAGCTGCAGGAGAAGCCCCGAAATCTGGCCGAGCAAGCGGGCTTGTACTGGGATGATATCGCCGAGGCCGGCCCGCGCGGGCAGGTTGATTTCAACCGTCGTGAGCGGCTGCTGGCGGCTTTGCAGGAGGTTAACGCCGTTACACTCAGAACCTTTGCTTTTCAGGTGTTTGATCCCCAGCGCCGTTTATTGCTGGGTACAGAGCCCATGGCCAAGGCGCCAGAGCCGGTGACTAGAGTCACCGATGTCCATACCTTTAAGGCTGTCGGGCCACACTATATAGTGCCTTGAGGCCGCAGTGAGGCGGGCGCACTGGCGTGCACGTCCATTTCTGTAGAAATATTACAGATGAAACTAATTTAATGTTCGGGCATTCTGGTAATTATTTTCGGTATATCCGCCGGAAAACTCGCATATTCCCCATTTAGCCAGTATTATGACCGCCAATTATCAAATGGCAGTGGCGACTACTGGGTTTGATTTTGTAAAAAAACTACAAGAATGACCGTAGAAGACGCGATTCGCGCTCAAGAATGATTTTTTGAGTGATCATTGCGTCACTTCTATACTCTTTCGATTGTTTATTTCACACGTTGACTACAACCGGCAAGACCGGGTGAAAGGAGAGTTGAATGACAGAGGATATTGATGCCCTCGAAACGCGCGAGTGGCTCGATGCTCTACACGCGGTAATCCGCTACGGTGGCGATGGCCGCGCGGCCTTTTTGCTGAAGCAAATGTTTGACCGGGCCACCATGGCCGGCGTTGAACTACCGGCGGCAATCACCACGCCCTACCGCAATACCATTCCCCCCAAGAAAGAAAAGCGCATGCCGGGCGACCTGTTTATGGAACGCCGCATCCGCTCCTTGATTCGCTGGAACGCGCTCGCCATGGTGATGCGCGCCAACGATAACGACGAGGGTTTGGGTGGCCACATCTCCAGCTTTAGCTCTGCCGCCACCTTGTACGACGTGGGCTTTAACTATTTCTTCCGCGGCAACGACGGCGATGAGTTGGGCGACCTGATTTACTACCAGGGCCACAGCGCGCCCGGTATGTATGCGCGCTCCTTCCTGGAAGGCCGTTTGAGCGAAGATCAGCTCGATAACTTCCGCCGCGAAGTGGACGGCGCAGGCTTGTCCTCTTACCCGCACCCCTGGCTGATGCCCGATTACTGGCAGTTCCCCACGGTGTCTATGGGACTGGGCCCGCTGCAGGCAATTTATCAGGCACACGTGATGCGCTACGCCTCGGCGCGCGGTTTATCGCCACGCGGCGATCGCAAAGTGTGGGCCTTCCTGGGTGATGGTGAGTGCGACGAGCCGGAATCTTTAGGTGCTATCGGGTTGGCCGGCCGCGAAGGCTTGGAAAACCTGATCTTCGTGATCAACTGTAACTTGCAGCGCCTGGACGGCCCGGTGCGCGGCAACGGCAAAATCATGCAAGAGCTGGAAGGCATCTTCCGCGGCGCGGGTTGGAATGTGATTAAAGTGGTGTGGGGTCGCCATTGGGATGCGCTGCTTGAAAAAGACACCACCGGCCTGTTGCAAAAACGCATGGACGAAGTGTGTGACGGCGAGTTGCAAAACTACAAAGCTAACGGCGGTGCCTACACCCGCAAGCACTTCTTCGGTAAATACCCCGAGCTGCTGGAGTTGGTGAAAGATCTGTCCGACGACGACATCATGAAGCTAAACCGCGGTGGTCACGACCCCTACAAAGTGTATGCGGCCTACGCAGAAGCCGTGGCGCACAAGGGTCAGCCCACTGTCATCTTGGCGCAAACCGTGAAGGGTTACGGCCTGGGTGCCGCCGGCGAAGCGGCCAACATCACCCACTCGGTGAAGAAGTTGGATATCGAATCGCTGAAGGGGTTCCGCGATCGCTTCGGCATCCCGATTTCCGACGAAGAATTGAAAACCGTTCCCTATTACCGTCCCGCGCCCGATAGCCCGGAAATGCAGTACATGCACGCCCGCCGCAAGGCCCTGGGTGGTTATTTGCCGGCCCGTCAGGCAGATTTTGAGGCGTTGGAAATTCCGCCCCTGGAAACCTTTAAAGCGCAGCTTAAAGGCACCGGTGAGCGGGAAATTTCTACCACCATGGCCTGGGTGCGTTTTATCTCGACCTTGGTGAAAGACAAGAAAATCGGCGAGCGCGTGGTGCCCATCGTGCCGGATGAAGCCCGTACCTTTGGTATGGAAGGCATGTTCCGTCAGCTGGGTATCTATTCCTCCGGTGGTCAGCACTACGTGCCCCACGATCACGACCAGATCATGTACTACAAGGAGGACAAAAAGGGTCAGATCCTGGAAGAGGGTATTAACGAAGCCGGTGCTATGGCTGCTTGGCTGGCGGCGGCTACCGCCTACAGCAACAGCAACTGCCCGCTGATTCCCTGCTACATCTATTAGTCCATGTTTGGTTTCCAGCGCATTGGCGACCTGGCATGGGCTGCGGGCGACAGCCAGGCGCGCGGCTTCCTGATCGGCGCCACCGCTGGTCGCACCACGCTCAATGGTGAAGGTTTGCAGCACCAGGATGGCCACAGCCATGTATTGGCGAACACCATTCCAAACTGCAAAACCTACGATCCAACTTACAGTTACGAGCTGGCAGTGATCATGCACGACGGCATGAAGCGCATGTATCAGGATAAGGAAAACTGTTTCTACTACATCACCACCATGAATGAAAACTACGTGCACCCCGACATGCCCGTCGGCGCCGAAGATGGCATCATCAAGGGGATGTACTTGCTGAAAGAAGGCAAGAAGACCAAGAAGGGTGGTCAGCGCGTGCAGTTGATGGGTGCGGGAACCATTTTGCGCGAAGTGGAAGCAGCGGCGGAGATTTTGCGCGACGACTTTGGCGTGGAGTCCGATATCTGGAGTTTGACATCCATCAACGAATTGACCCGTGATGGTCAGCGCACGTCGCGCTGGAACATGCTCAACCCGGAAGCTAAGGCGCCGAAAAAAGCCTACATTACCGAGTGCTTAACCGATAGGGAAGGCCCGGTAATTGCCGCCACCGATTACTTGAAAACCTATGCGGAACAGTTGCGTGCCTTTATTCCCGCTGACTATGTGGCGCTGGGTACCGAAGGTTTTGGTCGCTCCGATACGCGCAGTAAGTTGCGCCGCTTTTTCGAAGTTGATCGTCACTTTGTGGTAGTGGCCGCATTGAAAGCCTTGGCTGACCAGGGTGCTATCAAGGCATCGGTAGTGAGCAAAGCCCTTAAACAGTTTGGCATTGATTCCGAGAAACCGGACCCCATGAGCGTGTAAACGCTCGTGGTTCGCTGGACAGGCAGAATTAAGCAAGGAGTAGACCTTGGCTATTGAAACGATCGCGGTGCCCGACATTGGCGGCTCCGAAGATGTAGATGTGATTGAGGTGAGTGTTGCGGTGGGCGACACTATCGAGCTGGAGCAATCCCTCGTGGTGTTGGAAACTGACAAGGCCTCGATGGAAGTGCCCGCCACTGTGGCGGGAAAAATTACCAAATTGTTGGTGAGCGAAGGCGACAAGGTGTCGGAAGGCTCGTTGTTGGTGGAGGTGGAGACCACCGCTGGCGCTAACGAAGCGCCGGCGCCTGCCGCTGAGCCCAAGGCGCCCGCCGCGGAAGCTGCGCCGTCAAAAGCACAGTCAGAAACCGCTGCGCCCGCGGCCAGCAGCGAACAAACCATCGAAGTGCCCGACATTGGCGGTGCCGAAGATGTGGACGTGATCGAAGTCTGCGTGGCCGTGGGCGACCAGGTGAACGAGGGCGATTCGCTGATCGTGTTGGAAACCGATAAGGCCTCAATGGAAGTACCAGCGCCTGTGTCTGGCACCATTGTCAGCCTGGCCGTTAAAGAGGGCGGCAAGGTGTCGCAGGGCTCGGCCATCGGCGTGATGCAGGTGGCAGGCGCTAGCTCTGCCAGCGCAAGTGAGCCGGCACCCGCTGCTGCGCCCGAAGCCAGTGCGGCTGCCGCGCCAGCACCACAGTCGGCGGCGACACCGGCCGGCGAGCAAAACCTGGTGGTGCCGGATATCGGCGGCGCCGAAGGCGTGGATGTTATCGAAGTGTGCGTTGCACCCGGTGACACCCTTAGCGAAGGCGACTCGTTGATTGTGCTGGAGACCGACAAGGCCTCCATGGAAATTCCATCGGCTTTTACCGGTAAAATCAAAAGCCTGTCGGTAAAAGAGGGCGACAAGGTTTCTGCGGGCGACGTGATAGGTGTGATCGAGGTCGAAGGTCAAGCGGCCCCCGCGCCAAGTCCAACGGCGCCCAGTACAGCAGCACCGGCTGCTCCACAGCCTGCGCAAGCGGCGGTGCAGCCTCAGGCGGCGGATGTGGAAGTGGCCGCGGTGGCTGGTTTTGGCGACAGTGTTTACGCGGGGCCC
Organism: Simiduia sp.; assembly: GCF_058345725.1. Taxonomy (NCBI): domain Bacteria; kingdom Pseudomonadati; phylum Pseudomonadota; class Gammaproteobacteria; order Cellvibrionales; family Cellvibrionaceae; genus Simiduia; species Simiduia sp. The sequence continues at coordinate 105,276 of NZ_JBTUOC010000014.1, forward strand.
GCGGTGCGCAAATTGGCGCGTCAACTCGGCGTCGATATGGCCAAGATCAAAGGCAGCGGTCCGCGCAATCGCCTGACCAAAGACGACGTACGCACCTACGTGAAAACCATTATCAACGACGTGCAAACAGGCAAAATGTCTGCCGGTTCGGGCAGTGGTATTCCACAGGTGCCGGCCGTAGATTTTGCCAAGTTTGGCCCCGTTGAAATGGTCAGAATGAGCAAGATCAAAAAGGTCACAGCGGCCAATATGCAGCGCAGTTGGTTGAATGTGCCGCATGTCACTCAGTGGGATGACGCCGACATTACCGAGCTGGAAGACTTCCGCAAGAGCATGAAGGCCGACGCGGAAAAGGCCGGTGTGAAACTTACTCCCGTGCCATTCCTGTTAAAAGCCTGTGCCGCGGCACTGAGAGCCGAGCCCAGCTTTAATGTGTCTATGCACCACGATGGTGAGCACATCGTCCAAAAAGACTATGTGCATATCGGTATGGCAGTAGATACCCCCAATGGTCTGATGGTGCCCGTAATCCGCGACGTGGATAAAAAAGGCTTGTACCAACTGGCCGAGGAAGCCACTGCACTCGCCAAAAAAGCGCGCGATGGCAAACTCATGCCAGCTGACATGCAGGGCGGTTGTTTTACCATTTCATCACTGGGGGCCATGGGCGGCAATGGTTTTACACCGATCGTGAATACTCCCGAAGTGGCTATTTTGGGTGTGTCCCGCGCTCAGGTAAAACCCGTGTGGAACGGCAAGGAGTTTGAGCCGCGCAATATGTTGCCGCTGAGCCTGTCCTATGATCACCGGGCAATCAACGGTGCGGATGCCGGTCGCTTCTTTACCTACCTCACTGGCGTGATTGGCGATATTCGCAAATTGCTATTGTGAGGCTTGGTGTTAGTCCAAAGGGCGCCTAAGGGCGCCCATTTTTTTGTGTTGCGGTATCATGCGTTATTTCGCCTAACCCTTACTATGTCAATTTATCGCTTCTGTTTTCTATTGCAGGGTAAAGATATGGGCTGTAATTCCCGGGTTGCTAGAGTGCTAGCGGATGATGGTGCGGGTAAAGATTACCCAGAAAAAAGGCGCCCGAAGGCGCCTTAGACTGCGTTATACCCGCTATGGGCCTGCGTGCTACTGTGTGTGCTTTATGTAGTAGTCGTACACGTAGGTTTCTGCGTAGGCGCTGGATGACTCGCCCGGTGCTGTGCCGTTGTGAGACTGTGTGTAGTTACCCAATTTAAAGTAAGCGCCACTAAAGCTTTCTGTATGGGTATAGTCCACAGCCTGGCCGTTGTATTCAAAGTTAACTTTGCCATTGGCGGCGATGAATTTAACCGTAAATACCGTGCCCAACTCGTAGTTGTCGTCCAGTAGATAGCCGTGGCGATCGTTGCCGTTGGTGATCCATAGGTTGGCGTGTGTATTGAGCTCGCCGGGTGTGCCGCAGTTATCCCAGTCATTCTCGGTACCTTCCGGGCAGGTGCCCGTATGGCCCTCTATACGAAAGACCACCACGTCGTCACCTGAGTCGTGAATCTGACCCACTACAACGTGCGGTTTTACGGACGTGAGGCGAGTGACTTTTTGCTTGATCCACATCTCGTGTGTCCCGCTGGTGTTGCTCCAGGCCGCCGCGCTGTTTGAATTGCGATAGTGATAATTTTGGGTAAGTTCACGTAATTCGCTGCGCGGGTTTGACGAGCCGCCAGTGGTGTCACCACCGTGGTTGGCACGAAATTGCACGGCGTAACCATCTTCGTCCTGAACTAGCTTGAACCACTCGCCGTTCTCGTATTCAAGCAACTCTGGGCAGTAGACCTCCATGGCATTGTTGATGGGCAGTGTGATTTTCCACCAAGACAAATCCAATACCTGAGAGGGCCAGCGAACAATCGGTGCCGGGGGCGTCTTGGCAAGATCGTCGGCCGTCGATATGTCGGCGATATCGAATACATCAAAGTAGGCGTTACCGCTACCAGGGCCGTATTCGGCATAGATGTAGGCGGGCGAACCTGTAGATACAAAATCAATGTGCACTTGCTGCCAGCTATTGCCGTGGTTGGTGCTTTCTTTGTGGATGCTGTTAGAGCCAATATCTTGTATGCCAATGGTTCCGTGTCCGTAAACCCAGGCGGAGGCGCGATAGACGTGGCCGGCGATGGGCTTGTAGATAAATTGCTTCATCTGGCCGCCGTTGCCTTTAATGACGAGAAGTCTGCCGCCGTCTACAGGTTGTGGATTAGATGTGCCATTGGTGGCAACCACGTTGGTTGGGTCATCTTCAATCCATCCGCCGAACGACGAGCTTTCTTCAAAGCTGGCATTGTATAGGTCCCATAGCGCATCTGGATTGACCGACGAGACGAAGATGCTGGTGTGTTTACTACTGCTCGCACCTTCGTCATCGGTCACTGTGAGCGTTACATCTATGTCGCCTTCTAAGTTAAATGATTTTTGCACTGTCGCGAGATTGCTGGTGGTTCCGTCACCAAAGCTCCATGCATAGCTGACAATATCGCCGCCATCCGGATCGAAAGAGCCGGAGCCATCAATGGTGACAATGGTGCCTGGCGATGTGCTGGCCGGCGCCGCAATGACGGCGACGGGCGCTTCTAGGCCGTCGTCAACAAAAATTGTTTTGCTTGTGCTGCGCACCTCGCCTTCGTTGTCGGTCACGGTTAACGTAATCACATGATCGCCGCCGGCGGTAAAGGTGTGGCTGGCAATGGCTCCGGTGGCCGTGCTGCCATCGCCAAAATCCCATGCATATGTTGAGATGTCGCCACCATCCGGATCGTAAGAGGCGCTACCATCGAAACTTATTTCGACACCGGTATTAACTGAGTCGTCCGACTCAAAAATGGCCACAGGGGGATAGTCGGAGATATCACTGCTGCCGTAAAGTTCTACTTCTGTAATACTGTTCCAGCTGTTCTCACTGTTTCCGTGCCCGATAATGCGGACAAATCGGCCGGGAAGGTCGGTAACATCAAATGTTTCAAGCGCGGTGCTGTTACCCGAACTTTGTCCGCTATATGCGGTGTAAAAATTGCTGCCGTCAGCGCCCACTTGCACAGTGAAATCTGCCGAGCGAGCGTTGCCTTTGTAAAATGCCATGCGCACAGATTCAAGAGTGTACATGGCGCCCAGATCGTAGGTGATGTACTGGCCGTCACCATTTGCAGACCAGCGCGTGCTTAAACTGCCGTCTAGTGTATTGTCTGGCGTGTTGCCGTCGTCACTGCTGGCCGTTACCGCAGCAATGGGGAGCAGGCCGTCAATGGGCGTCGGTGTCGGAGTTGGCGTAGGGTTGGGGTTGGGCATACCTTCGTCGACGAAGTCAACTTCAGTGATACTCGTCCACGAATTACTCGAATTGCCGAATCCCACAATGCGAATGTAGCGCGCGTCAATTGCAAGCGGGTAGCTCTCCTGTGCGGTGGTGTTGCCACTGGAAACGTAGGCTTGTGCCAGTTGCCACGTATTGCCATCCTGAGAGCTGTGCAGCTCAAAGTTGGCGGTGCGTTGATCGCCCTTATAAAAAGCAATGGCAACGGATTCTAAAGCCGTTAGTGTTCCTAAATCGAACTGAATCCAGGCGCCGTCGCCGTTCTCGGACCATCGAGTACTCAGGTTGTTATCCAGCGTGTTGGCGGGCACATTGCCATCGTCTCCGCTCGCGACAACCTGCACGGGTTCAATAGCAAATGCTGTGCTGGCCGCCAATAAGCTGCCTACGCAAAGCGCTAATTTTATATTGCTCTGATTACATCTTCTTATTTTTCTCATTGTTGTTTCCTTAACATTGACGCAGCCAACAGCGCGCAAAACATTGGTGCAGCCTATGTCTTGACGTGTAGACCTTGCCAATTTTCTGTGACGTTAATGAATGGCCGTGATTACCGCGGTGTTAACCTCTCTGCGCCGTGGCCAGTGGAGCAGGCATGCAGGTACATCTAAATTGACATTCTGTGTCGAAAGACAAGTGACGGTTTTATTCGGCGCCCAGTACTGCGTATTGTGTGATTGCTAGGCTAAGCTGGCTGCCTTTATTGTGTTGTTGAATTACGGCGACCTTGGTAAAATTGGGCGCCCAAATAAAGTTATTATATCTCTTAGGCTAGTCATAAAATAAAATTCTGGCAATTGAGTCAGATCACATTTTAAATTGGTTAACCAATTATATTAAAATAAAATCACGCTAAATTGAAAATATCTATATAAAACATAGGCTTTAGTCGAGCATGAATATACTCTTTGCGAGGCATGATTAGGGAGGTGTAGTGGTTATTTGGTACGACTGTTTTGAAGTAGAGGTCAGACCTATATATCTGCTTGGTGTCCGATCGAATAACGGCTGAGTACAAAATGGCGTGGTTCGCCCGAGCATGTCGGATAGAGGCATCGCTATGCTCTAAATAAAAGACGTTGGTTTGGCCCTTACCTCGTGGGCTCCTGCTAGCGGCCATTACGTTTTTTCTCGCGGTTGCCGAGGCAGTGCGAAGATTCCCATTGCGACTTATTAAGTTGTCAAATGTTAGAGCCGTTGAGCTGTCGTCCTCCGGAAATCACTGGCTTTGTTAGAGCGGGTAAATTTCGCTGGCAGCAGCGTATTGATCGTTAAAAGTGCTGACTGGCTAACCGGATAAAAATCTAGCCACTGGTTAAGAAGATTAAGGTAAAGGTATTGGGGAGCTGATTTGAAACGGCGATAAAGACTTGCTGTTGCGAGTCGGTTTGTTTGGGCGGAAGTCTATCGAAAGTGCTGGCCGTAAGCCCCGCACTAGGAGCTACTCTTCACCGGTTCATGTATAGACTATTGCAGCGCCGGTACTATTGGTGTGTGGAACAGAAGATTTGACTAACCGAGTTAAACAAAGCGTGATTGTGCAGCCTTCGCTCTAGGTCGGCGGCGCAGCCGAAGCATTGTTGCGCATTGAGTAGGAAACGAGCTCAGTGGTCGCGGATGCATGCCGGCTAGGCGTCCAAAGTGCCGTCAAGCGGATTGTGAATGCAATTTTAGGAGCTGACAGTTAGCGAAGTTTATCGGGGTGACGCATTGCCGCCTGCTTCAAGGGGCGGCAATGGAATGTGCTTGGCTTTTAAATCACACTTGCTCGAGCTAAGTTTACGTAAACTAACGCGCGATTTCGGTAGTCCTCTCGCCTTTATTGCGAAAGTCTGACCTGAGCTGACTACTCATTGCGGAGTCTATTTAGCTAATTATGGCGTGATTGTGGGCATTGCTTTCAACTCTCTGGCTGGTACCAAATAGGCGTCGTGTACGCGCGCTCCTGAATGCTCGCCGGTACGTCGGCTGGAGGCGTTTTATTGAAAAATTTAGCGTCGTAAGTGGTCCAGCGGGGCGTGGGGATTTCGAGAACCCGTACGTAGTAAAAAGAGGGCTGATCGCGCCTAAATTCCTTATCTTCCCAGAAGGCTGACAAATAGGACGCCCCAATACTGTTTACGTAGCTTGCATTTGCTGCATCTACAGTATTTCCAACAGCGGGTATTTTTCCCGATCTATTGGCTTTGCGTGCGCCCGACCAGGCAACATTCACGACCTTTTCGTGAACCTCACCTTCTTTATCTAGCCAGCCTTTAACTACCTGAATGCGATCCAGGTTCGCTCCGTCTGGATCACGCATGGCCTTAATAAGGAGCTTAGGTTTTACTGTGCTCGAGGGTTTTGCAAGATTGCCGCCCATTGGCACACCGCGAGCGTAACCAATTTTGGCAAAATCTGAAGATTCAAGGTCTTGTTGAGAGAAGTCAAAACCTGCGAATACCCTGACCGAAATGCGGGTGCCGGTAGTTGCATAGACCTCTTTGCGCGACATGGCGTCCCAAAGCGCTTCGCGCGTATTCTCCGTGGCCCATACGGCGGCAAGACCTGATGCGCTCGTCTCGCGCGCAAAAATTTGTGAGCCTTGAGGCGCGGGACGGCCTGCAATCACTTCTTCGAAACGAATGGCGTTGTCGCTGGGTTCCAGGCCGGGTACTTTGCCAAAAAAGTTATTTTCTTCGGTAGTGGAGAGTGCTGTGTGCGAATCTGTCGAGCCTATAAGGCCAAATTTAAACGGATTCTCACCGAGTTTACGCTCGTACTGCAAGCCGCGCTTAAAAGCTTCCCGTGCGTATTCCTTGGGTAGCATGTCGGGCGTCTTAGGGTTTGGTCCAAAGCTGGATTTGTCCCAGGTTTCGAAATCTGCGAATTCATCGTCTGGCGATAGCGACGGGTGGGCTTCGCCATCGCCTTTCATTTGAGTTACCTCGTACAGGGGTTCCCAGCGCATGCGGGCTTTGGCGTAATCTGCGTTGATGGGTGCCTTGGTCGTAAGGGTTATATCGTCAAACATGAGTCCATTGGAGAGGTTGCCATTGTGCGGTATGGCCAGCACTCGGCCGCCGGTCAATTTTTCATAGTTTGCCATCCAGGCCCACAGCGCCTCCGGATCAGTTGAATCATATTGGGACATCGGCACGACTTTGTCGGCATGTGACTTGCCATCGCGAAAAATCACGTTTCGGTGCAGGTTGTTGCCGCCGGGCATGCTGGTCCACTCATAACCGATGAATGCGGTGAACAGTCCCGGCTCATTATATTTTTCCGCTGCTGACGTGATGTTCTTCCACATTGATTTCGTTAGTTCAGGGAGCTCGCTAAGGGGGTCATCCAGCGCATTCATGCGACTCACCCAGGCATCGTATGCCTTAGCCTGACCTTCTACTGTGCCTTCTTTAACATAACCGTGCACCATTTTCCCCCATTTGTTCTTTAGCAGGGCAGGGTTGTTGGCTGCAATGGCGGGCGCAAGCCCTAAGTTCTCGGCGTGATCTGCAATCACCAGAAAATCCAATGGCCGACGCAATCGCACTGGCAAACCCGTGTTGGAGATGACTTGCTCGCCACGGGCAAAACGATAAGCCTCTTCAGGCCCAAGGCTTGCGCCAATCATACCCGCATCAGTTGAGTAGGATGTATGCAGGTGCGTGTCGCCAAAAAATGGCCTGATTGGCAGTTTTTTATTGGTGTGTGGTGAGTAGGCGGATTGAACGGCCTTGTCGCCGCTACGCTGTTTTCCCTCAGCCGCCGCATACTGTGCGTCTGTAAGCGCACCCGTGAAGATAATTAGTCCAAACGCAGAGAGTAAGTGAGAAAATGGCGACATGTTTGTGTTCCCTGTTGGTTATATCCAAAAGCTTGCTACGCGTTCAATGGTCCAAAAGGCAGCTATAGAACCCATGGCGTAGGCAGGTGCCTGTGTGACAAAGCGTGGTGTTTTGTTCCAATGAAAATTAGTGGTGACTCGTTTTGTAATATGCATCAATACTAGTATGCAACCGACGAACAGCAGTTGGCCTATTTCAACCCCTAAATTGAACACTAAAAGTGCAGTCGGAATGTCTGCCTTAGGTAGCCCAATCTCGCCAAGCGCCGCAGCAAATCCTAGGCCATGTAAGAGACCAAATATAAATGCAACGAGCCATGGACTGCGCATTGTCAGACCTGAGTGACCCTGTTTTGAGCGAATGATTTCCGTAGACAGGAATAAAATACTTAATGCAATACAAGCCTCTACCGGCGGTACCGGCAGTGAGATAATATTCAGCGATGCGAGACTAAGGGTAATACTGTGCGCGATTGTAAAGGCGGTAATTGTGTAAACAAGCGTGCGAACATTAGAGACCACCAGTAATAGCGCAAGTACAAACAGAAGGTGATCTATGCCCAACAAAATGTGTTCTATTCCTAATTCGAGATAGGTGGTGACGACTTTAAAGGTGCCGGGGTTCGCTTCAATTCGATAGCTTGGGCTGTCGGGCGTTAATCTATGGGTGAGTTGCGAGCCGTGGAGAAACTCAATATGCAAAAGTGCTTCCATTGACGAGGTCATGCCTGCAATGCGCACCTCGGTTCCGGCCAAGCTTTCATGGTGGGTAACTGTCCATCGCTGTGACAGGGTGTCGCCCACAATGCCGACTATTGGCTCGCTAACAGTTATTACTTGCTCGTCCAGGTGTACGGTTAATTGAGGGCGTTGGTACGGGTTTGGAGCGGGTGCCTTCCAGATAACATGAAATCGACCCGGGTCAATCTCGGTAAGTCGCAGGTAGGCCGGGCGCAAATTGTCGGCAACAGTCGTGCTGGTGCACAGGCAAGCTACCAATAATAGCAAGGCAGTAATTACAGTATTAAATCTACAATAAAGTTGCCTTGCCATTTGCCGCAGCCCTTTTAGATAATACGATTAAGACTCTATTTGGATTTTATAGTCTGACTTAAGGTTATTAAGTATTGCGGATTTTGATTCTTGATATTTGGCGTTTTGCCACTCCCGCTCTACGAGACTTCGAATTTCTTGCAGTTCAGGTAGGCGGGCGGGTTCTATGTCCCGCACTTTTACGAGGTGTGCTCCCAAGCTAGAGTTCACCCTGTGCCAGGTGTTGGTAGGTAATTTATTTAAAGCTTTCGAAAATTCGGCTCCAAACACTTGGTTTATGTGGGCGGCAGATGCCGACTGGTATTCCTTTGCAAGCAGCGCGTTGTCGCCGCTCACCTGTTCTCCTGCGCGCAGCCGTTGCTCCAGGCTGGCGATTTTTTTGTCTATTTTCGATGGCGGTCCATCGATCGGGATAAAGACCTGCTCAAAGCTGTAAGCGGCATCATGGGTAAATCGCTCTGGATGATCTTGAATAAACTGCATTAGCTCGCGATCATCGGCCTGGTACCTGTCCGACATATCCACGAGAAGGACTTCCATTTTCTGCCTTAAACGTCGCCGTATGACCTTGTCATTGGCGTCCAGGCCCAAGGCCAACGCCTGACGGTAAAGTATTTCCTCGGTGATGTAGTTATCTATTAATCCGTCGACTTCCTGATTGGTGGGGTCTCGGTGCCAAATTTGAGAAAACTCGAATTTTAACTGGTTAATGCGGTCAGCACCTACCGATATATGTTTCTCACTGGTGTCGGATGTTTTCGCGGTCAAGGCGTAGATCGTAAATAGCAGTGATCCTATAATTACAAAATGAAATAATGGTTCGCTTCTGTAATTTCGAAAATTATCCATAATTTTCTATCCGGTACTCCAGCGAGTATCTGTGTGGTGTGGGTAAGATTGCGTATCGCCAGTGAAATTTTTTAAGAATACTAGCGCAGCGCTTTTCGGCGTTGCATAGGCATTATGCTGCCCGATGCCAAATTCAATCCATTTGCTACTTATGTCTGAGTTTTTCTTGCAGGACGTCTGTTTTTAATGGCGTGATTTAACTGGTGTGGATAGCTAAATCGCTTCTATGTGGACGGGCAGTCGTACATAGAGATTACATGTATATATTTAGGCGGCGCCGGTCCTGTAATAATTTTACGCAGGTATCCCTGTAAGGGTAGCCGTGTCGTATGAACTTATTGTGACATGGATTATTCTTCCCACCCTCTGGGACATTTGAAAATGGCCTGAGACGTTTACGAGCGAAGGGCGTCATGCTATTGAATATTGTCGGTCTGGTATCGGTGATGAGATTCACCCTTGGCGAATCATGTGTTGGTGTATTTTGACGTCGCTTGCGAATTTATGTGCCAAGACTGAAGGCTTGTTCATTGACTTTACTTTGCTCGCAATACTTTGGCCAGTAAGATGGAATGCGGTAGAAATTCGGCTTTCTATCTTGCCTATCGTGCCCAAATTATTTAAGGATAGAAGCCACTTGAAGTGGCTTGCCGGTAAGTTATAAGTAGGATCAGATTTTTCAAACGATACCCGGTAATTTGGTTTTCTATTCCGTGTGTTGGTAACGTTTCGAAATGGCGCGCTATTCGCTGTTTATGTTAAGGGTAGGTTTTTTCCACTGCTTTAATTGTCAATTGACGCAATTTTTCTTGTGCTATTTAAGGTGCTGTTTCAGGGGCGATGAAGGAGGCTTAACACGCGCATTTTGGCTCACTAACGAGAGCGATGAATGATAGCTACTTTTGTATTTTAGTGCGCTGATTGTCGTGTTTGCTGCACTTAACGTTGATCTCTTTTCACAGTTCATTTTTTCGGTTTTCAATCAGCTTATACGCGTGGTAAATGGCACTCGAGGCATTCTATCCCATCTCTAAAGAGGGTCTATAACCGGCATCTTTGAGCGGCTGTCTGTAGCCGTTAGAAACTGCGGGCAAATCGATTGCCTGTGGGGCTCCGGAGTTTGACTATACTGCAGGTTCCAATCAGAGGGCCCGTCTGTGGATGAGCTGAAGAGTTTACTGTCGGTCATGGTGGCGCGATCGGCATCGGATTTATATGTTAATGCCGGGGCTCCACCCACCATTAAGGTCAACGGCCAGTTTCATTCTCTCTCCGGCCCGGCGCTGGAGGCGGCTTATACTCAGGCACTGGTGGACGGACTCTTGACTGACCCGCAACGCCGGCAACTGGTGCAGGACAAAGGCTTGGATTTTGGTTTGGCATTTCCCGGAATTGGCCGCTTTCGATTAAATGTCTATTACCAAAAAGGCACATTGGCGCTGGTGGTGCGCTATATCAAAGACCAGATTCCCAGCATACAGGAACTGGGGCTGCCCGATGTGTTACACGATTTAGCCATGGCCGAGCGCGGTCTGGTTCTGGTGGTTGGCGCCACGGGCACGGGTAAATCCACTACACTGGCCGCCATGATCGACTACCGCAATAGTCACCGCGCCGGGCATATCCTGACCATTGAAGATCCCATTGAATATACGCACGTGCACAAGCAGTCGCTGATTAGTCAACGTGAAATTGGCATAGACACGCACAGCTATGCAGATGCATTGCGTTTTGGTTTGCGCGAAGCGCCAGACGTTATCATGATTGGTGAAATTCGCGATGCGGAAACTGCCCGTCAAGCGATGCGCTATGCGGAAACGGGTCACCTCTGCCTCGCGACTATGCACGCCAACAATGCCAACCAGGCACTCGATCGCTTTTTAAACTGCTTTGGCGCCGACGAACAAGCCCGTGTACGGCAGGATCTATCGCAATATTTATTGGGCGTCTTGAGTCAGCGGGTGGCGCAGGGCGTGAACGGGGAGCGGGTGACACCTGTGGAGGTTATGCTCAATACCCCCTACATAGCCGAACTGATAGAAAAGGGAAAACACGATCAGCTGAAAGATGCCATGAGCAGCGGCGATGACGCCAGCTGTCAAACCTTTGATGACTCTTTGTATCAACTGATTTCCGCTGGAAAAATTACCCGTGCCGAAGGCTTGCGGTTGGCCGACTCGCGTATCGATTTGGGCCTCCGGTTTAAAATGTCGGGCGCAGAAACCAGCGTTCGCTACCTGTCGCCGCAAAAACATTGGATCTCTAAATCAGCGCGTTTTGAACATTATCGCCGGGTACAAGTTCAGCCTCACCGAAACAGCCAGGCGCGACGGCCCGATATGAGCGCAGTGCTGCAGGAGGCTATTGGCCAGGGCGTGCGCGAGCGTGGCTATCGCCTAGTTACCTCCGCCCCCGACCTGGTGCTGACATTTGCATTTGGCTTGTGTAATGCCCATGTGCTCGGCGCACCGGAGGAGCTGGACGTGAGCCCCTCGGCCGCCGATAGCGCAGAGGGTCGCCTAGTGGTGCAAGCGAAGGATTATGCCTCTGGTGAAGTGGTTTGGCACTTAGTGGCCAGGCGCACCGTAGGTGGGCAGCAGACCAGCCAGCAGGAGATTAACATTGAAGTGGCTAATTTAATGAGCTCGCTGCCCTTGGCGCGATAATCCGGTGCGCAGCGCTTACTGCAATCGGCTGTTTGGCGGCAGCGCTATGCCGACCATGTGCAATTGCTTGGCTAGCAGCGGATCGTTGGTTTGCCGATAGCGCTGGTAAATGGCCAGTAACTCTTCGGCGTTTAGTTTTCCTTCTCGGTTGCAGGCTTTGGCAACCAGCTCCAAAAGCCTCGCAAAAGTGGCAGCTAATTCTGAAAAGATATGTCTATTGTCGTTGGCATGGTCCGCTAAATAGTCGTAAGCGCTGGTACCCATACCGATAATGTAGTCTTTGCCGATGCCTCGGCGGGAAAAGTTATCCGGGAACAGGGCCCCCAGAAAGAGCGCCAGATCGCCCAGCTGGCGCAGTAGCTGGCAGCGCTCCCAGTGGGCGTCGGTATCTCTGGCGTCTTGATAGAGTAGGGCCAAGGGCCGGATATCCATTTGGCCGTCTTCATAGCTAAACAGTTCCCGGCTGTCGCCCAGGCGCGCCATCATGCTGCCCAGGTACCAAAGGGTGTCCGTTTGGGGTTTTACCGGCGCCTCCTCCGCCAGATTGTGCAGCCGATCGCGAAAGTAATCTGCCAGAGTGCTGTGAAAGGTTGCCTGATGCATGCGCTATCCTCCACTTGCTAAGCAAGTACCGATATAAAGCTGTGCCTTGTTCATAACTATAGTGGCATCTTTTAAGGTTGTGCAAGGGCATATAAAACAGGTTTTTAATAAAAAAATATTATTTAAAGTGCTGATTTTAGTCCCCTTGAAAAATAGACGGGCGCGCCTATTTTCCGCCTTGGAGGATAAGGAAACCCTTCCTTAGCCATCCTTTCATGTGTGCATTTTATGTATTGTTATGGGAGGAAATCCTATGAATTTTAAACCGCTCTACGACCGCCTAGTGGTGAAGCGACTCGCGCTGGAAACCACAACGAAAGGCGGTATCGTCATTCCAGAAAAATCCGCCGAAAAGCCCACGCAGGGCGAGGTGATTGCCGTGGGCCAGGGTGCACCACAGGACAATGGCGATTTGCGAGCGCTTGCGGTAAGCGTTGGCGATCGCGTCCTGTTCGGTCAGTACGCCGGCTCGGAGATTAAAATCGATGGCGAAACCTATGTCGTGTTAAAAGAATCCGATGTACTCGCCATTATTGAAGAAGAAGTTGCGCAGGAGAAAGCTGCATGAGTGCCAAAGATATTCGCTTTTCCAAAGACGCGCGCGAGCGCATGTTAGCCGGCGTAAACATTCTCGCGGATGCCGTTAAGGCGACTTTGGGGCCCAAAGGTCGAAACGTCATTCTGGAGAAAAGCTTTGGGGCGCCCCGGGTAACTAAGGACGGTGTGTCTGTGGCCAAGGAGATTACCCTAAAAGACAAGTTCGAAAATATGGGTGCGCAAATGGTCAAAGAAGTAGCCTCAAAAACTGCCGATGTGGCCGGAGACGGTACCACCACTGCCACAGTGTTGGCGCAGGCATTGGTTCGCGAAGGCCACAAAGCTATTGCCGCGGGCATGAACCCAATGGATTTAAAGCGCGGTATCGACGCCGCCGTAAAAGCGGCCATCGAATCGCTTAAACCCTTGGCAAAACCCTGTAACGACAGCAAGTCAATTGGTCAGGTCGGTACTGTGTCCGCCAACTGGAATGAAGACATTGGCAAGATATTGGCCGAGGCCATGGACAAGGTGGGCCGCGATGGCGTCATTACGGTTGAAGAAGGCAAGTCATTGCAAAACGAACTGGAAGTCGTGGAGGGTATGCAATTCGATCGCGGCTACCTGTCGCCTTACTTCATCACCAACCAAGACAAAATGCAGGTGGAGCTGGACAACCCCTACTTGCTGTTGTGCGACAAAAAGATCAGCAATATTCGCGATCTGCTTGGTATCTTAGAAGCTGTCGCCAAAGCCGGTCGGCCTTTATTGCTGATAGCTGAAGATGTTGAGGGTGAAGCCTTGGCGACGCTGGTGGTAAACAACCTGCGCGGCATTTTGAAAGTGGCAGCCGTTAAGGCGCCGGGTTTCGGTGATCGCCGCAAGGCCATGTTGCAAGATATCGCCATCCTGACCGGCGCCACCGTTATCTCCGAGGAAGTGGGTCTGGCCCTCGACAAAGTTGAGCTGGAGCAGCTGGGTAGCGCCAAGCGTGTGGTGATCAATAAAGACAACACCACTGTGGTTGACGGCGCCGGTCAAAAGGCCGAAATCGAAGCGCGCGTTGCCCACATCCGGACCGAAATGGAGGCCACTAATTCCGATTACGATCGGGAAAAACTGCAAGAGCGTGTCGCGAAATTGGCCGGTGGTGTTGCCGTCATTAAAGTGGGGGCTGCCACCGAAGTGGAAATGAAGGAGAAAAAAGATCTGGTGGACGACGCCTTGCACGCCACCCGTGCAGCCGTTGAAGAGGGCATAGTACCCGGTGGTGGTATCAGCTTGATTCGCGCCGCCGATGCCGTGCACAAGGCCAATTTGCAGCCAGCCAACGACGACCAGAAAGTGGGTATCAAGATTGCGCTGCGGGCGATGGAAGAGCCCTTCCGCCAGATAGTGCGCAATGCGGGCGTCGAACCGTCTGTGGTACTCGAAAAGGTGCGCAGTGCTAACGACGACACCTACGGCTACAACGCGCAAACCGAGGCCTATGGCAACATGCTGGAGATGGGTATTATCGACCCCGCCAAGGTGACCCGTACTGCGTTGCAAAACGCGGCCTCGATTGCCGGCCTAATGCTGACTACAGAAGTGATGGTAGCAGATAAGGCCGAGGAGTCGCGCGCAAATGCCGCCGGCGCCGGTATGGCCGGATTGGAATAGCAAAAGACAGGTTGATTTTAGGGGCCCCATGGCCCCTTTTTTTGGTAAGGCGCGGCTCCCAGGCCGATCCCCGCCATTTACCACGCAAGTAATGAAGTCAATCGGGTGTGCTAATCATAAAACTGAGCATGGCGCGCAACTTGGCCGGTTTTACGGGCTTGCGCAGCACGCTATAGCCCTGCGCGCGCAGCAGCTGTAGTTCAGCGGTATCTTCGATGCCGGTAATAAACAGCGCTGGAATCGGGCTATTACACGTTACGCGGATTAGATCTATGGCATCAATACCGGTATCTACTGTGCCTAATTGATAATCGGTCAGCACCAGGTGCGGGGGCGACACCTGGAACACGGGTAGACCCTGTTTCAGTGCCTGCAGTGATTCGAAGGGAAATACCTGAGCGCCCCAGCGGGTCAGCAATTGCTGCAAATCCGCGAGTATGGCCGGATCATCTTCCAGCAGGCATACCCGCTTGCCCGACAACACCTGTTGTAAACTGTTGTTCGATGCGAGAAACGCGGTTTGCGGTGCGGGTGTCACTAGTGCGGATAGCGGGATGCCGATGCGAAACAGCGAGCCTTGTCCCGGTGTGGATTTAACGTCCAGCGTGAAGCCCAGAGTTTTGATGAGCCGCATAACAATGGCCAGCCCCAAGCCAACACCCTGTTTGTGCGCGTCAATTTTGTGTTTAACCTGGGCATAGCTTTCGAAGATTGCGTCGAGTGAATGGGGCTCAATGCCGATGCCCGTATCGTAAATGTCGATGGCCAAATGGGTGCGTCTCACTCGGCAAGCAATGAGCAAGCCACCCTGTTCCGTGTAGCGGATTGCATTGCTTAACAAATTTCTGAGTATGCGTTCCAGAGTGATTTCATGGGTTGTCAGGGTGATGTCGTCTACCCGAAATCGCATGGAAAGATTTTTCCGGTTGGCAATGGCTTCGAATTCGTGCGACACCCGCAGTATAAGTTTTTTGAGGTTGACAGGGTGGGTTTGAATGCTATCGCGCTGCTTGCTTTGCAGGCGCGAGTAATCCAGCAAATTAGAAAATAATTGGCTCATGTTATCGATGGCGATATCGAGCTTATCCACCAGTTGAGCTTGTTCTTTACTGGCGCTCGATTTCAATGCGTCCACAAAAATTGCCATAGCCTGCAGAGGCTGCCTAAGGTCGTGGCTGGCGCTGGCAAGTAATTGCTGAAACTCTTCGCCTTTGTGCTCTGCGGCATTTGCCATGCGTTTAAGCTCGGCTGACGTTGTTTCGAGCTCTTCGATCACCTGCGTTAAGTTGTGGTGCTTTTCCTGGATTAGCTGCAGCATGCTGTTGAAGGAATCTACCAGGTTGCCCACTTCGTCCTGACTTAGTTGGGTCGCTCGCAGGCCGTAGTCCTGGGACTGTGCTACCCGATCGGCGGTGGCGTTCAAGCTCAGTATGGGGCGCACCAGCGCACTCTGCAGACGGTGAGAAAAAATCAGCGCGAAAAGTATGGAAAGCAGGGAAATTCCCAGCGCGACCCAGGCGAAAAGCGCGGTACGTGCGGCCACCTCTTCAAGGCTGTAGCGCAGAAATAAACGGCCGTAGATAAGCTCGTTCCGATCGATAGTGGCCAGCACATCCACATAGTGATGACCAATATGGGGGTACCGGCTGCCCGCGCTGTCCGCTTCCAGAGAGGGACAGCTACCAAAGGGCGATTGGCTATTCACTACCTGGCTGTAAAGATTGAGCTGCCTGTCGTAGATGCAGGCAGCCATGAAGCCGGGAAGCGATTTGAGCAACAACAGGTTTTCGTTGAGGGCGTTTTTGTCGGAAAAGGCCAAGGCTGCAGAACTGCGTTTTGCCGTTAAGCTGGCAATGAGCGCAATATTGTTGGCAAGTGAGCGCTCCGCATGGTGCCTATCGTAGAGGACAAAGGCCAGGGTGGATATGGCCATAGTAATTAATAAGCTGACCACAACAATGGCAAACACCTTATGCCGTATGGAAATTCGCGTGAACCACCGCTGCAAGAAAAAAATCATGGTTGCTGGGTGTTTTCGTGAATTTCTCGCGCCAAGCTGAGCAGGTCGCTGCTTAGAAATAGGCCGGCGGCCATGGCGTTGCTGATGTTTACTTCAAACTCGTATTGATCCTGGGTTCTGAAAATATTGATAATGCCGCCGCGATCGGCGAAAGACTCCTGCTCCCCCACGCTCAACACAAACAAGAATTGTACGTCTTTCCAGAAGTCCGGTAGTTCTGCACGCCGGTCGTTGCCCACAAACAGTATGTGACAACCGCCGGCAATGTCGGACTTCTGTGTGGTGCGGGTTACGGCGAGTGTGCGGTTAGCAATGGGGGTACCGTTTACGCTGTCTAAAAATATGCCAAAGGGTAGATCGCCAAACAAACACATGTGTATGGGCGCAGTTGAGTTAGGGAAGGCGTCTTCGGGCCATTCGACAAAATTTGCGAAGTTGTACAAAAATAAAGCCTTCACTTGGAGCTGCGCCATTTCTTCATCGGTAGCCGCTTTTGACGCAAGGCTGTTACAAATCAGCAGGCTAGCGGCCAGTGCGCGCCCCAAGGTGCGAATCACAACTTTCATGGTTGTCCCTGCTCGGCATTCACGGCCGGTAGTTGCCCACTAATAAGCAGGCTGCTTAAAAACTTTTGAATACTTCTCTGATTGCGGCACTTGACGCTACTGGACGCGGTTTCTTCTCCGGTGCAGGCACCCGTGGCCGTACTTAGCAATTGGCCCACTGTGGACTGTTTGGGCTGCACCTGACGCGGGCTGTCCAGATCGTCAAAGGCGGCTTGCGCCTTGTCGTTTGCCAAGCTATCCAGGTCGACGTCGGGCGGCGTTGGTGTCGGTGTGGGCAGGGGGGTAGGCACGGGTGTCGGTGAGGGTGTCGGTGAAGGTGGTTGCGCCTCGGTGAGCAGCGTGATCGCGCGGCCGACCCCGGTACTCACAACCGCGCTGTTGAGATTGGCCGTGCGATTTACCAGGCTGCCAGTGCTGGGATCGCCCAGGTTATTATACGCCCGCATTTGCACATTGTTATTGAGTGTGAGACTGCGCGTGGCGATCGCGAGGGCTGCATCGTTGAAATTGTCCAGCACCATATCGCCACCCTGTGCTTCAACCAATACGGCTGCGCCGCTGCTGCCATCGCCCAGCTGCCAAGTGTAGGCCGTATCGCCAAGGTCGAGCTGCCTAAATAACAAGGCCGTTTGATCCCCGCCGATTAATCCGCCGCCGGCACCACTGTCGAGCGTATTGATCGCGCGCAGCCTAGTGCCATCGGCAACCGTAAGATGGCCGCCACTCAAATAGAAGCCGAGCATCCCGGCGCGCAGCCCGTCGGCTGTTCCGTCCTGCGCCAGGATGTCGTCCGCCAAGTAGAGGTCGCCCTGTAGCAGATTAAGGGTGAAGTTGCCGTCGGCCAGGTGGACGCTGAAACCGTCGGCGTCCAAGTCTGCCAAGCGCAGTTGCGCCACGGGGCTCGCGTCTACGACCAGATCGTGCTGCGCATATCGAACATCCAGGCTGGTGGCCGGTGTGCTTATGGCGAGGGCGTCTGCCGGTGCGGTGGCGGACAATCGCAGCGTATTTGCGGCCAGTATCAGGCTGCGGTCGGTATCGTAAATGTCGCGGGCTTGCAGGCTTAGCGAGCCGCCTGCACTCAGGCCGGCGTCCGGCAGCCGTAGCTCGGCGGCGGAGGCTGTCAGGGTGGCATTGCCGCCAGTGCTAAAGCTGGTTACCCATACATTGTTGACGCCGTTGATAGCGACGTTACCGAGGGCAGACAGTGCTAACTGGGGGCTATCAAGTTGCAGTAGCCCTGCGGACACACTTTCGATATTGCCGCTGGCCGACAGGGCAATGCCTCCATTGACTGCCGACAGTTGGCTGCCGTCATAGGCGAGAATATCCGTGGCGCTAATTAAATCGAGACTGTTGGCGCCGGTGGCAAGGGTAGTGACTTGACCGAGTTGGATGCGGTTGGCATTCATGGCGATCAAACCCGTACCGCTATGCAGCGCCACGCCGGTATTGGCCATGGTGAGCGCATTGCCCGCACTCAATGACAGGCGCGTGTCGTTATCAATGCCACCGGTGGCATCGCGTAAATTGGCATTGATTAACAGGTCGTTGCCGGCGGTTAGCCGGTGATGGCCGTGCGCGCCGTCGAGATCGATATCCGCAACGACCGATAAATCGTTGACGGCGCTCAACGTGATGGCTCCGCCCTGACTGCTGAGGCCGAGTAGCGCCAGATCACCTGTGTCGTGCAGCGTAAAGGTGCCCGTGCCGGTGATGCTGGCCGTCAGTTGATTAAGGTCGCCGTCGATTTGCAAATCGCCTCCGGCCAAAGCGCTGTTAATGTTCAGGGCGCCGGCGCTGAGCAGCAAGCTGCGGTCGCTGTCGAACAGGTCGTTGGCGGTCAGCGTCAATGTCCCGGTGATACCGTTCAGTCCCGCATCTGGCAACTGTAGATTGGCGCCAGCGGTGAGTGTTAAATCGCCGGCAGTTGTAAGTGCGCCGGGTAACACGGTGAGGTCTGCGGCGCTGGTGACTTGCGCATTGCCGGCGCCAAACAGGGCTCCCAGCGTCAGCCCGCTTGCGGGGGCAGTCAGAAAAATATCACCGCTGCCGGTGTTGTTTAGATCGGCAGTGCCGCCTTCGACGTCGATGGCGTTACCCACGCCAATACCATTGACGGCGTTCAGTGCGTAGCGGCCCAGCGGCAAACTAATGTCGTGCCAGCTATCGCCGCCATCGAGAATCTGACTGCCCGCCGTGAGCGTAATGGCCGTACCTAAGCCTTGCGTGCTGGCCAATCCGCCCAGGGTAATATTGCCACCGGTGGCGGTGAAATTGATCGTGCCGTTGTACGCGTTAAACCGTGCGCTGTCAGCCATGGTGATGTGATTGGCCGCTTGGACGTTAAGTGTTACATCGTCTGTGGTGAGGGTATTGCTGTCCTGTAGGCTGTTATTGATAAGCACGTCACCTGCGAGCGAGGAAAATGCAAGCTGTGCCCCGTGCGCGCCGTCGGTATCGATGGCGTTGGCGAGGGTGAAAGTACCGGTGCTGCTGGCAATGAAATTGCCGCCGCCACTCGACAGCGCATCCAGTTGTAGGGCGCCTGTGTTGATTAGCGCGAGGTTGCCACTGCCCAGGGTGATGTCTGCCGTATTGACGGCGCTATTAATGGTCAGGTCGCCGCCGGTGAGTGTACTGTTAAGGAACAGTTGATTGGCGGCCACATCCAGGCTGCGATCGCTGTCGTAGATATCTGCGGCGGTGATGGAAAAATTTCCCGCGACGGTATTCAAGCCATCGTCCAAAATGACATCTCTGACGGCGGTCAGAAATAAATCGTTGGTGGCGATAAGTGCGCCGGGCTGAAACGCGATATCGCGCACCGAGGTCAAGTAGCTATTACCTACGTTATTGAGCGTGCGCACCGACATATCGCCGGTAAAGTTGTCTACAAAAATATTGCCCGTACCGGTATTGACGAGGTCGGCGTCGGTGCCGCGTGTTTCCAGTGCGTTGCCGTCGCCAATGCCGTTCACTGCGGTTAGAGAAAAATGGCCGCCCGAGGCTCTGATATCGTTGTCGGCATCGCCGCCGTCCATAATGCGATTGCCCGCATTGACCGCGATTGCGATACCGGTAGGTTGGGCGCTGAATAAACTCGATATCACAACGTCGTTGCCGGCAGTAACCTGAATTCGACCCGCGCGCGCAGAAACTTCGGTGCCGTCGGCCATGCGTACATCGTTGGCCGCACTCAAGGTGACGTCTACGCCGTCGTCGTTGCCCAGGCTGTCGCTGATCGATGCATTCAATAGCAAGTCGCCGCCGGTAGAACTAAACAGCAGTTGGCCACCGTCAAAACCATTGGTGTCGATGGTCGAGGCAATCGTCAAGTCGGCTAGGGTGCGCAGGTCCAACCCCCGCGCACCGATCCCGCCACTTAAATCAATATTGTTGATGCTTAAAGCACCAATATCGCTCACCGTTACCAGCGATGTGCCCAGGTTGGTAAAGTCCAGTGTATTGATGTCGGAGGTGATAGTCAGTGCGCCGCCTGCAAAGTTGCTGTTAAGTACAAGGTTGTTGGCAGTCAGGCTTATGGACCGATCGCTGTCGGCCAGGTCGTTGACATTAAAGGTCAGATCGCCACCAGTTGTTAGGCCCGCATCCGGTAGCGACAGCAGGGCTGAGGTTGCCGTTAGTGTTAGGTCGTTGACTGAGGTCAGACTGCTCAATGTCAGGCTGGTACCGGTGGTGGAAATGACTGCGTTGCCGGCGAGATTGATGTCGTTGAGCGTCAGGTTACCGGTATTGACAAGGGTGGCGCCCCCACTTGCTGAGGTAAGCGTCAAACCGGCAACGCTTGTGTTCATGGCGCCGATGCCGGCCGTGCTGTTTAGAGTTACCGAGCCCGCGCTGGTGAGATTGTTGGCAAGCGCCGCCGCGGTAATATTGGCGCCCACTATGGCGATGGAGTCGGCGGCGGTGCTGCTGGTTTCGATGAGGCTGAGGGTGGCGGCTCCGCCTAATGTGGCGGCAAATTTACCGGCGCCAAGTTCCACGCGACTGCTGCTGTCCATGATGAAATTGCCACCGGCGATGACCGACAACGTCAGGTCATCCCCGCCGGCCACGCTGTCAAAAATCTGTACGCCCGCGGCGAGCGATACGCTGCCGTCGGCAATGATGTTTAAGCTGCGACTACCAATGCCGTCGATATCCAAATCATCCAGCCAGTCCACATTGCCGCTACCGGCAAAGCCCGAAGCGGTATTGATGGTGACATTGTTGGACGTTAAATTGGTTTTTAATGTGCCCATGTTGATATTGGACGTCGCAGCCGTTGGACTCCAGTTGAAAGGGCCGCCGCCGGTAAAAGAGCCATTGCTATCGGCGGCTACCGAGAGGGTAATGTCCGTGGGGTCGATGAGGTAGCGCCCCACCTGGCCCTGTGGCGCCAGCGTCGAAACGGAGCCGAGCGCCTCTACATACTGCAGGCCTGAGACTTCCACAAAACCACCGTTGCCCCCTTGCGGTCCGCCGGTGGCACTGATGGCGGCGCCGGGGTTGAAATGGCTAAAGCCGTGGCTGAAATTAATTACCGTGCCACCATCGCCCAGTGCTGTTGCATTGGCGCTGAACTCACTGTCGCTGTCCAGGATGGTCATACCTTGTGTGCGCCAGTGAATACTGCCGCCGCCGGCGCTGCCGTCGACATTTACTCGGCCGTTGTTGTAGGCGCGCTGGGCAGCTACCTCGATCTGGCCGCCGTGCCCCGAATGGTGATTGGCGTCCAACTGGCCGCGATTGATCAGATCGGCGCTTGTATCAATGCGAATGTTGCCACCGGTGATGTCGTCCAAGCCGGTGGCGTGAATGACGCCGCCATTGTTGATCAGGCTGGTGTGCAGTTCGTCGACAGCAGCGGCCGCCAGGTGTACCCATTGGCCGGTAACTGTGCCTTCGTTAATAATCTGGCCGTGCCGGCCCTGCAGAGTCGCGCGCGAAACTTCAATGCCCGTGTGGTTGCCCGCAGGTTTGATGATAACGTGCCCAGCGCTGGCTAAGGTCACCCTCGAGCTAGTGAGCTCGCCGGTATTGACGATGGCCGGTGCAACAAATGCCAGTAGGGTGTCTGCGTTGATTTTACCCTGGTTTTCTACCGAGCCTGGCCCCGGCGCCATCAAGGTGAAGTCGCCCTCCATGAAATCTGCCGCACTGACATCCAGGGTCGAGACGACTAGACCGGTCACGTCTACCTGCGCACTTGGGGAAAAAAATACACCCTGGGGATTGACTAAAAACACCTGGCCGTTGGCTGTGAGTTGCCCGGCAATGATTGACGCGTCTGGGCCAGTGACTTTGTTAAGGGTGAGCGCCTGCGCATTGGGGTGCTGAAAATGCACCTGCTCCTGAGCGCCGATGGAAAACTGCTGGTAGTTGAGCACGGCGCGCTGGCTGCTTTGCACTATGTGCATCTGTTGATTGTGAGTTTCCACCTGTACCTGCCCCGCAACGACGTCCGGCAGTGTTGGCAGCGCCAGGCAATGCTGAGCTAAGCCGGGCAAGGCCAAGACCAGCAGCGTGCGAGAAAATCCTGTGGGCGAGGGAGGAAGACAGTTCATGGCTTACCAGCGGTAGTGAAGTTCAAAACTGATCGGTAAAGTGCGCAGTGGCACGGCGACGCTGCGTTGCGCGTCGTTCCAGGCGCTCCATTGCAATTGCATCTGCCAGTGGGGGTGCTGGCCGCTCAGCCCGATCCCCACAGAGGTGGCAGTTAAATCCTGCAGCGTGTCGCCGGCGGCGGACAATTGATCCCCTTGGGCGTGATCCACAAAAACCTGCGGCGACCATTGCCACTGCGCGGTGAGCCAGGGTAGT
This sequence comes from Simiduia sp., assembly GCF_058345725.1. Taxonomy (NCBI): domain Bacteria; kingdom Pseudomonadati; phylum Pseudomonadota; class Gammaproteobacteria; order Cellvibrionales; family Cellvibrionaceae; genus Simiduia; species Simiduia sp. The sequence goes on from NZ_JBTUOC010000014.1 coordinate 128,239, forward strand.
GCGTAGCGCCACTGCAGCTGCGCTCGACCGCCCCGATCGGCTGAAAACTGCCCCGCGTAATAACCTCTGGCACCCTGCAAGCCAGTGAGTGGCAGCTTTTCAAAGGAGGGCAGCAGGGAATCTGCCAGCTGCATATCTATTTGCAGCCGCACCTGGTGTGCGCGCCAAAACCAGCGGCTGGCCGACATAAATTGCAGTACCTGAAAGTCAGACTGCAGATTGCTGGCGCCGGTGAGCGAATGGGTGCCGGTAAATCCGCTTAACTGGGTCAGTTGGGTAAAGGATGCGCCTTGGTATTGCCAGGCCCATTGGGCGCCAAATACGTCGGCGGTCTCATCGTCTATGAGCGAGTTGTCATTGAAAATGTTGCTGTAATCCACGGACTTTTGGTAGCCGCTGAGCGTAAGGCGATGACTGTGATGATCGCTCGGCAGCCATTGCTGAAAAAATTCGAGGCCGGCGATCAGCGTATCGCCCTGCAACTCTAAGGCGGCAAATGCTTGTCCTACATCAAAGCGATTATTGGTGGCTCGAAACGCCACGCCGTTATCGGGCCCGGTAAGGGGGTGTTGATAGGCGATATATCCGTACAGGTTCTGTGCGCCGCCGGCGGCGGCCATGGCGCTAATGTCCAGGCGATCAAAATGCCCCAGTGGGCTGAGCAGCGAATATTGCGTGGTCCAGCGATAGTGCCCCGAGGATTCACTGCCGGCATTGTCGAGGGCGGTATGTATTTGGTGATGACTGTTGGCGGTGGTGCGCAGATTTAGTCTGACGCTGTTAGGGCGCGAGCCGCGCGAGTAGTAGGCAAAAATCTGGCTTTCCGGCTGGCGATTGAGCGTGCGCAGGCGCTTGTCCACTTCGGGTTGAAACAGTGGTCGGCCCAAGAGCGCCTTGAAGGGCGCCGCTAGTATTGTCGGGGAAATCCCCGGGTCGCCGAGCACGATCACGCTGTCTAATTGCACCTCCACTACATTCAGGCGTACAACGCCCGATCGCGAGCGCTGTGGGGGCAGGTAGGCGTAGTGAAACTTATAGCCCTGGGCACGCAGCGCATCGGTTAGGTGATCGGCCACCCGAGAGAGCTCTGTGAAGGTCATTTCCTCGCCGTAGGCTTGCCGTTTTTCGTTGGCCAGGGCGAGTAAGTCGCCGCCATCTAGCTCACCCGCAGTGGCGCCTGCAGCGCTGCTGATAACCAGCCGCTCGACTCGCATGCGCTTGTGTTCCGCCGCCGGGTCTATATTGGTATCTGCCAGGCTGTAGCCCGCCATGCCGCACAATAGCCAGCCACCAATCCAGTACAACGCGCGCGGACAGTTTATGAAAGGGGCTTTGAACAACGGCTGCTCCGAACGACAGTGGCAATTTTCAGAAGTATAGAAGACGGAACGGGCGTACGCCCCGCTCGGGTGTGGGCAATGTGTTCGCCCTGTGAGTGTGGTGTCTCGGTTATAGGTTAGCGCGGATCGGTCTTTGATTCGCGTTTTCAATAGGCCTAGGCCAGATGGGCTAAACCCTTGTAAACCCTGGGGCTGGGCGGTTAGGGTGAGTACCTGCCTAGCCCGCACTTAGCAGTTGCCGCGCTGAAATACTGCGACTCAGTTGGTGTTTTTTATTTCTGATTATATGAAGGCCCCCTATGATCACAGCCCTTGTCAATTCTCCTGCGCCTACCGGGGGTGCCCCGCAACCCTGGGCGGGTGCTGCCCTGGCGCCGATTCAGGGGGCAGCGAGAGGTCTCGCTGGCTTTCTTGAAGCGCTCACCCACCATTTCTGTATCTACTCCGGTGAATTTTCACAGGTGTATTGCAGCTATGACATTCAAGCTATCGTGGGTTGGGAAAATCGCCTGGGCGCTGTGTCAGATCCCGTGGCTAACTATGATGTTTTGACGCAGATTGATTCGACTGCAGTAAGACGTACCACCGCTTATCTGACGTGGTCGGACGACGAAGGCTTGTGCGTAATCTATCCGCACTTAGCCGATCCTGTGCCACTGGCGGCCTGCGTGCGGCAGTGGCGGGATAAGACGCCGCTACTATTAAATAGCGATCTAAGGTTGGTGAATGACAGGTTCTTACAAATGCCAATTTATTTATTGGATTCTACGCGACTGGGCGACAGGTCTGCTTTTGAAATCGCGGATATACGTCGGAGCATCTCCCGCAAGCTATTGCAATGGCCGCAGAAGGGTTAGAGCGAGTAAGCACAAAGCCTAAAGGGCTTAAGATGTTGGCGCCATCTCGGGGCGGAAAAGCGCAAAGGTATTTTTCCCCTGAGCTTTTGCTGCGTAAACCGCGAGGTCTGCTTTTTTAATGGTGCTGTCCACAGACTCCTGGTAGCCATCGACCACCGCCAGGCCGAGGCTGGCTCCGGCCCTGTAAGCATGCTTGCCCAGTTGCATGCTGGGTTCTAGCGCCGCCAGAATACGCTGGCACACGGCAATGCCCTCGGATTCGCCACTGAGTTCGCGCAACACCACGGTAAACTCATCCCCCCCTAAACGACACACCTTGTCACCGGTGCGCACGCATCGTGATACTCTTGCCCCAAACTCTTTCAGCAGTTGATCACCGCGATCGTGTCCGAGGTTATCATTCACCCATTTAAAATTATCGAGATCGATAAAAATTAAACCAAAATGATTTTTGTATAAGCGCGAGTGCGCCAATGCGCGCGCTAGCTCTTCAATAAAGAGTCGTCGATTGGGTAGGCCGGTGAGAGTGTCAAAATAGGCCAGCTTTTCGAGCTCGTTTTTGTCGTCAGCCAAGTTAGCCAGCATGGCGTTAAAGGCATCTACCGTATCGCCCAGTTCATCCGGCGCGGCTTTCTGGGCTCTGAGTGAAAAATCGTTGCTCTGTCCCACCTGTCGGGCTACTTCACCCAGGTGCACGATAGGTTGGTATATGCGACGTTGTAGCGGTCGCGTTGCCGCTAAAGCGGCTGCGCAGGCGATTAAACTAATGACTAGTAAACTGATCGCCAATCGCTTAGTGCGGGCGTAAAGCGGCTCGAAACTACCCCACAGGGTTAATACGCCCACTCTGTTCTGATTCATGTGAACGGGCAGCGACAATTTAAAGCCGCCCTCTAAGTACTGAGGTGTCGCTTGTGGTTGCGTGTCGCAGGAAAAGTTGGCCGGCACCTGGCCGGCAGGTAGGCTATCCGACCAGTAGGCAATGGGTTGGTGTTTAACCTGGGTGTAAAGGCAGGCTGCTAATGCGCCGCTGACCTGGGCAAAGCTTGTTAAATTTTCGGTGGCGCGCTTGGCATCCAAAAACGCCACGGCAGCACTGCTGCGCTTTGCCGTTACTTCACCCAAAGCGGCAAAACTGCCAATGAGGTTGCGCTTTTGATGCTGTAAATCGTAGGCAATAAACACCGTTCCCGATAGGGACACAGCAACCAGCATGGTAGTAATAACAACGGCCAAAATCTTATTCTTGACCGCCAGCGTTGAGAACCAACGATCGAACATGGCGCGACCCGCAAATGACTAGAAGGCGTATACAAGGTTAGCATAGCGCAACTTGGCTGCGGTGACG